>JBCCVV010000033.1:0-39915 GCA_039194925.1 Bacteroidota bacterium | reverse complement strand
GAAATAGTTCTTTTACAGAAGCCACTTATACCAAAAAAGAAAGACGGCTGGTCTTTTAATTGGTCCAAGGCGTTTAAGGATAAACCATATTCTATTTATGTATTGAAAGAAAATACTACAAATAGAATTCATGGTTTGATTCAATTAATTAATGATGATGGAATGCTGATTATGGAGCTAATAGAACTTGCACCATTCAATATTGGTTCTAATAAAGCATTTGAAAATGTAGCGGGATGTTTAATAGCTTTTGGATGTAGAGAATCGTTAAAATTGAAAACTGCATATAAAGGCTATTTAACTTTTGTTTCGAAGACAGTGTTAGTTGAGTTATACAAAACAAAGTATTATGCTACTCAAACCTTAGGAACACGTATGTATATTGACCCTAAGTCTGGGGAGAAGCTAATCAATAAATATTTAAAAGATGAAAAATAGTAAAGATGCGTTAAGTCATTTAACAAGCGGTATTTTGACGGAATCAATGGATATAGGGACAAAAGAATATGAAGATTTCAAACTTTTAATACGAAGCAAGGTATCAGAGACACCAAAAAATGAAAAAATTAAAACTTCATTACTGGGATTAAAGTATCATATGGAAGATTATCTGGATTCAAAATCGGAGACTATTGAGGTTGGAAACTTTATCAAACAATTCATTAAATCAATTGAAATTAAACAAGTCGATTTTGCCAGATATTTGGAAATAAGACCTTCAAATTTGAGTAAGATATTAAATGGTGAAAGACGATTAACTGTTGAGTTGGCACTAATTCTTGAAAAACTTTCAAGTATAAATGCAGGACTGTGGCTAAGAATTCAAAATAGAAATGAAATTAACAGACTTCAAAAAACACATTCAAAACAGTTAAAAAAATATCAACTTAAAGAACTTATCGGATAATTTACAAACTATCTTCATAAAAGTCAGAAAAAGAATCTCAATGCCCGGATTAATAAGAAGCTTCATTTGTCTATTGCTCTTAATGCCTGTCTTACAAATATATGCTCAGCAAATAACAATAAACGAAGCCCTCTCCTCCAATTCCACCCTTTTCGACGAAGATCAAGACACCCCCGATTGGTTCGAATTGCACAACACCACCTCCAACCCTTTAGTCTTAGCCGGATGGACCATAAGCGACCGAGAAGACAATCCCACAAAATGGACCTTACCCAATATAGTTATCGATGCTAATGAATATCTCCTTATCTGGGCTTCAGGTAAAGACCGAAGAGAAACGACCAATTCCCGAACATTAATCGACCGTAATGAAGACTGGAAGTACATCGTACCGAATCAATCCGTCAACTTTAGCTGGGTGGAATTAGAATTTGATGATTCTAATTGGCTTATCGGAAAGTCGGGATTTGGGTATTCGGATAATGATGATGCTACTGAGATTCCTACCGGTTCTAGATCAGTTTTTATGCGGAAGATATTTACGATTGAAGACATCAATAAGGTGGAAGAGCTGATTCTGGATATTGATTACGATGATTCTTTTGTTGCGTATATCAACGGACAAGAAATTGCCCGAGCTAATATTGAAGGATTTCCGCCGAGTTATAATGCTACTTCGATTACGGATCGTGAGGCCCAAATTTATGCGGGAGGGAGACCAGAACGCTTTTTTGCTTCAGCTTCGCTATTGCAAAATGGGCAAAATGTACTATGCATTCAAGCGCATAATGTTTCAGCAACTTCTTCTGATTTTTCTGTAATCCCATTTTTATCGGCGAGCTATTTGGAGTTTACAAATGAAGGAATTGATCCGCCGGAGATTCTAAATTTGTCGGAGACATTCTTGCATACGAATTACAGACTTTCGAATGAAGAGACACTTTTCCTATTTGATGCGGATGGCAATGAAGTTGATCGCTTGGAATTGGGCGTGTTGCCTCCGAATGTTTCGATTGGTAGAAAGGCTACGGATCAAACGATTGCGCTTTTTGATAGCCCTACACCCGGAGCACCAAACGATGGGAACGATTATTCTGGATATTTGAACGAATCGGTAAGATTCTCTCATCCCGGTGGAATGACGGAAAATCTGCAATTAGAATTGAGTAGCGATAACCTACAGGATGTGATTCGTTACACTTTGGATGCCACTGTTCCGAACATGAATTCGTCGATGTATCAAAATCCGATTTCTATTAATGAAACCACGATTGTTCGGGCAAGGATATTTCGTGAAGGATATCTTCCATCAAGGACAGAATCTAGATCATATTTAGTGAATGTTTCGCATGATTTGCCAATAGTTTCTTTGATAACCGATCCAGATAATTTGTTTGACGATGAAGAGGGCATTTATGCGTTTGGAAAAAACTACAGTGAGGAGTTTCCCCACTTTGGTTCTAACTTTTGGGAAGATTGGGAGCGGGATCTGAATTTCACCCTTTATGAAGAGGATAATTCCATAGGAGTAAACCTAGATGCGGGGGTCAAGATATTTGGAGGATGGAGTCGCGGGTTGGATCAGCGATCATTTTCCATTTTTGCGAGGGGGCAATATGGTTTTAACGCAATCGATTATCCATTGTTTCCCGATAACGAATACGATACCTACCAGGCATTGGTGCTGCGTAATAGTGGAAATGATTTTATGCGGAGCAATATCAGAGACATTACACTGACTTCATTGTTGGATGGATCCGGATTGGAAACACAGGCCTATAGGACGGTAGCCACCTACATCAATGGAGAATACTGGGGGCTTTATAATATGCGAGAAAAAGTCAATGAACACTTCTTAGCATCGAAACAAGGCGTAGATCCGGAAGGTTTGGATATATTGGGACCATTTGGTGAGATTATTCAGGGAAGTGACGAAGACTATAGAAACTTACTATCCTTTTTGGAAATTAACTCATTGGTTTCGGATAGTAATTATGACTTTGTTACGGACCAAATTGATATCGAAAATTTTATCATTTACAATATCGCTCAAATCTATTTTAATAATACTGATTGGCCAGGGAATAACATAAAATATTGGAAACCAGAAAATGGAAAGTGGAGATGGATATTATTTGATACAGATTTTGGGTTTGGTATTTGGAACCCCTTTGCCCATTTCAGCAATACGCTTGATTTTGCCCTGGAACCCAATGGTCCTCCTTGGCCCAATCCACCGGAATCTACTTTATTGCTTCGTCGACTTGTGGAAAATCAACAATTCCGACATCAGTTTATAAATCGATTTGCCGATGAGTTGAACACCCGCTTTGTACCAGAGAAAGTTGAAGCACATATTTTGGAGGTAGCAGATCGAGTGAATGCAGAGATGACCAGGCACTTTGCACGGTGGGGAGGATCCATTAGTTTTCAAAACGAACAGGTGGAAGTGATGACCAATTTTGCACGACAGAGAAGTGGTAACGTAAAATCGCACATCAGAAATACATTCGGACTACCAGCGTTTCATGCGTTGACCCTACAAAAGAACCTTCCCTCTGCCGGTTATATTCAATTGAATAGCCTGACGATTGAGGATTCGAATTGGCAAGGCGATTATTTCGAGACTGTTCCAATCAAGATTACTGCGGTGGCCCGGCCAGGATACACGTTTTCTCATTGGGAAGGTGATAGTAATTCTTCTGATCCTGTGCTGGTGATAGACATGCAATCCAATATGAACCTTAACGCGGTTTTTGAAGTGTCCGATGAGGTGAGAAGCATAGTGATCAATGAGATCAATTATAGGTCGTCGGAAATGGATGATGCCGGAGATTGGGTTGAGCTCTATAATCCTAATGATGAGGTATTGGACATATCGAATTGGGTATTTACGGATGCGGAAATTGATGAGGGATATGTAATTCCAGAAGGAACAATAATCGATAGACAAGATTTTATCGTTCTTACCCGTGACAAAGCAAAATTCAATGCTGTACACCCCAATGTGGCAAACGTTATTGGTGACTTTGATTTTGGATTATCCAGTGAGGGTGATCTGTTGCGTATTTATGACCATTCTCAAAAGCTAATTGATTCTGTGCAATATTTTTCTTCGGACCCCTGGCCTGAATTAGCAGATGGGATGGGTTATACATTGGAGTTGCGGTCACCGGATTTGGACAATGCTTTGGCAGAAAGTTGGGCGTCACGGAATATGAATGGAAGCCCGGGTAGATTCAATAGTGATCCGACTTTTACAATTGAAGAATCTGCAGTAGAATTGTTTCGACTATTTCCAAATCCAACGGTTGATAGAACGACACTTGAAATCAATTTACAAAAACCGGTAACAATTGACATTAGCCTGTATAACGTTCAAGGAGAAAGGCTGCGAAAACTAATTAATGACAAGGTACAAACAAGAAAATATCGTTGCATGCTGGACATGACTTCTTATGAACCAGGACTTTACCTTGTGAAATTGATTACGAATCATGAGGTAAAGGAATTGAAGTTGTTGAAAATATAGCTTTGGGAAAGGTCTGATCGGATTTTGTCAGGGTTACTTGATTGTAGTATTTTTTGGATTTAAAAAAAATGGAAGAACGATAACAATTTTCCATTTTATCAAATTGGGGTTTAATCTTAGATGAGCTAAAGTTATGTATAGGGATTGGAGTATGGGACGCTATAGTACTTATTAATAAGTTAGGTGCAAAAAAGATAAATAAAGATGAATTGGAACCAGATTTACATTGAGCAAAGTAAGAATCGAGGCCTTGGTTTCGATGAATATGTTCGTACAAGAAAAAAGAGATATCAGAGTAATTCTCCAATAAAACCAGATCACTTTTCTGAATTAGAATATCTAATAATTTTTCATGACAAGCAAAATGGACTAATAAAGAAATATATAGCTTTAATGACTGATGAAGCAAAAGAAAAATGGCTTAAAAAAAAGCTTAGTATCAATAAGAATTGGGTTCTTGAAGAACAGATAAGTCTGATAAGAATAAAACTACCATTGCTACTATTAGATCCAGCTTTTCAGAATGAAAAAATCGATTATTATTTCTTAATTTATCAGTTGAAACTCATCTTAAATGCAATAGACCATGCACATGGAAGTCATCGATTAAGGGCAGAAGAACTACTAGATATCTTGACTAAGAAATTCGATCAACTAAAAATAAACCTCCGAAACCAACTAATAGAAATATTATCAAAAAATACAACCAGGAAGAATATCAAGCGGATAAAAAAGTTTGTAATTAAATATATTAAGATACTGCCAGAACAACTTGTGAATGAATTTGTAGAAGAACAACTCAAAAGGGGATTAATATATCCTAGACTTGCAATCGGCATCTATCGAAGAAGATGCTATTTGAATTATGAAAATATCAAGAGGCTTGAAGAGATAATTATAAGAGAAGAAAATAGTGATAGAATAATTAAAAAAATTAAATTCTGCACCTAATAACAAAGTGCATGGCGTCCATGACAGCCTCCTTCGTAGGAGACACCAGGTATCATTCAACGATACATTCAGACATCAATTCACCAATTCACCGATTCACCAATTCACCGATTCCCCCGATTCGCACTCCGCATTCGATCCTTAGCCGTCTGGTTAAATTTATAAAGCACACTCACAGTATAGCGCGGGCCTGTTCTTCGGTCACTTTGTTCGATAATGTATTCATCACTTTCAGATTTACTTCTCCACTTACGGGTATCCAATATATTGGCCCCTCTTAGGCTTACGTTTATCTTATCGTTGAAAAAATCTTTGTTGATGCCTATAGTGAGATCGGATGAACTGAAATAGTCAATTTGTACACCTTTTCTGGGCCCTACAAACAGATATCTGAGTTGAAGTCGCGTATTACTTGGCAGCCTAAAATTAACATTTGCGCGAATCCTCCAGGTAGATCCTTTAGCACTTAGATCGGTATCGTTGTATCGTCCCTTTTCGTTAAACGTGTAGTAACTGAATTCAGTATCCACATTTAAAAATGAAATCGGTCTGTACCGAACCGAAATATCTAGCCCCGCTTCTGTATTTCTATCAATATTGATGGGCAATAAGAAGAATGTACCTGAATCTGACTGAAAGAGAAAAGTAGAAAAATCATTAGAGATGCGCTTGTAGAATATAGTTGGATTGATTGTCAATTTGTCTTGAACATTTAGATAAGAAAACTCAATCCCATGGGTAAATGATGGATCAAGATCTGGATTCCCGATGCGTTGTCTGTTAAAATCGGTAATTTCTGAAAAGGGATAGATGTCCCATAACCAAGGTCGGTTTATTCTTCTCGAATAACTGCCTTGAATCGTATTGCCTTCATTGAGTTGATAAGAGATAAAGGCAGTAGGAAAAAGATTGAAGTACTCTTTCTTGTCACTGAAAAGTTTATTGATGTCTCCAATATCAATTTGTGTGAACTCTCCTCTTGCACCGACCTGAATCTCAAACTTTTTGAATGATCTTTCCAATTGAACATATGCCGCAGAAATTAATTCAGCATACTCAAATTCATTGTTGATGCCTTCGAAAACAGACCATTGTCCATTCTCTATTTCCTGTTCTGCGATGTAATCATTGATTACAATTCGATTTTCGATTTTAGCACCGGTTTCTATCTTGGATTTTTCATCAAGAGGTTTCACAAAATCAGTTTGTAATACATAATCTCTACTACGGGAAATATTATTGGTACGCAATGAACTTGCAACCTGGGCAGGAAGGCTTTCGCCATCGGTTGCCAAAGTCCAATCCTTTTCACTGTTCCAAAAATCGTATTGAAAATCAATGGTCCATTTGGTGCTGGAGTTGGGAATCGTTTTTGTGTAATTCGCTTCGATCTGATTGTAATTTCGATTTTCAACAGAATTACCTTCTCTTGTGATTTCCTCCGAATCAAACAGATAATCCAGCGTAGTGAAGTCTGCATCTTTAGTTTCATTGCGATAATATGCAAGAGTAATAGAATTGTTGTCATTGAAATAATAATCTCCACCCAAATAAACCGCTGCTCCATCGTCATGCCGATCTTCTATTTCATCATTGGTTAGAGCGATGGACTCTTCTCCATTAAAGGTGGTTTGTGTGGTCGAATAAATTCCATTGTAATCTGAATATCGCCATCTCAAATTACCGAAAAGATTTATATTTTTAGTTTTATACGTCATGCTGGGAATGACCATATGGTTTGCCGGTGTGCCTGCATTCAACCTAACCTGACCTTTTAGCCCTCCCTTCTTATTTTTCTTTAGGATGATATTGATAATTCCAGCTGAACCATTGGCATCGTATTGCGATGAGGGATTGGTGATCACTTCGATACGTTCGATATTGTCTCCATCAATTTGATCAATGGCATTGTTTATTGTAAGACCAGACCTCCTGCCGTTTATTAAGATTTGGACCTGGCTACTTCCGCGCAAAGTTACGGTACCCGCTGGATCGACAGAAACCAGTGGAACTTGATCCAGTATTTCAATAGCATTACCTCCTTGAGATAAAACGTCCTGACCCACATGGAACACTTTTTTATCCAACTGTAAATTATAAGTAGATTTTTCCGCGGTGATCTCAACTGCATCCATCTGCTGTTGATTGGATTGAAGCTGTATCGATGATAAGTCAACATTTTTTAGATCCTGAGAGATAACAATGTTACTTCTCGTGTACTTTTCTAATCCAAGAAATTCTATTTTGATCTTGTATGTTCCTGATATCAATTTTGGAATGGTGAATGCACCTTTTTCGTCGGTGATCGTACCAGCAGCCAATTTCTCATTATTATCATAAACGCTCACAGTAGCATATTCGAGCGGTAGATTTTGAGGATCCTTAACCATTCCTTGAATGACTCCATGACCGGCGTTTTTTTGTGCTAAAATATTAAAAGTTGGTAAAGAAATAAGGAGTAGAAAGAGGATGAAGTTTCTCATTTTCAAAAGCTTTAGTTAAATTTACACTACAAACATAGATGGACTTCGGTACACGTTGATCACATAATTTGCAAACTGCTCACAGGATTTGCAAACTGCTATTTTGACCCATGCGAATGCATTACTTTTGACACTATGAAAATAAATCACAGTATCTTGATTGGTTTTTTTCTTGTGACAATCATGCTTTGTTCATGTACGACCGAGGATACATCATATGGCTCTTTCAGACAAAAAATCATGAAAGGAGATTCCATTGAATGGGCTTCAATAAATTATAATGATGAGCATTGGCAAAACAGATACGAGGAGATTTCGACCGACGAACTTTTTTGGGTTAGGCATGACTATTCGTTTCGAGAGGCGGATGAAAATCGATCGGGTTTGGGCTTGCTTATCACTGCCATAGGCTCTTACGAATTGTACTGGGATGGAGTCTATCTTGGTAAAAATGGAGCGCTGAAAGAAAATGGAAAGCCTGAAGTGGAGGGTGCATATCAGGCGTTTTTTACTTTGCCTGATACATTAGTCAAAAGTAAGGATCATGTGTTGGCCATGCGAACGTCTAAAGCATCTGATTTGACAGGTCAACATTCGTACATCATTATCGATAAATTTATAAAGCTTACCAGAGGTCCACTGCAAGTAAGCAAGTACATGTTTATGATTGGTGGTATCTTTCTCATTACAGCATTTTATTTTTTCTTTCTTTTTGCCAATCAGCCCAAAGAATATTCGGTGCTGATTTTTGCAATCATCTGTATTGTTTTTTTGAGTTTGCTGATGTTTGAATACTTGAAGTTATTTTATGATTATTCGTATTCGTTTCAACGACCACGCTTACAGATCATTGAATATTTACACATTATTATAAGTCTGTTGATGCCGCTATTTCTAATGATTCATTTTTCATTTCCATGGAAAAAATGGATGTTGGGAGTTTTGGTCTTTTGTTTGGTTTTTATCATAAAATTTTGGCCTAAATTGAGTTTTGATGATGTGGCTGTTAAACTTATCATTTTGACGTGGGTTTTTTCGACGGCAATTGTGACTTATGCATTATTTAAAAAGCAAAAAGGAGCTGCCATTGTATTCTCCAGCCTTATGATAAGTTTGTTCATGAGTCGATTTATCTATTTTTTTGACATTGCGTTTGTAAGTTCATTTGATGTGTATCTGTTCATCAGTTTTACGCTTATCGCCATTACGATGATCTACGTTATGATCCAAAAACGACGAGAAGAGCGAAAAGCCTACGAACGATCGCTGATTACATCCGAACGATTGAAAAATGAATTACTAAAGAAAAATATCAAGCCACATTTTATAATGAATACATTAACCTCATTGATCGATTGGGTGGAGGAATCTCCTAAAGAAGGAGTTAAGTTTATCCATGCCCTGGCCAATGAGTTTGAGGTTTTGAATGAAATTGCAGACTATCAATTGGTGCCCGTTGAGCAAGAAATTAAATTGTGCAAACGACACCTCGAGGTGATGGGATTCCGCAAGGAGATCACGTATCATTGGGAAGATGAAGGAATTGACCCCAACGATACAATCCCGCCAGCCATCATTCATACTGCAGTTGAAAATGGGGTGTCACATAGTCTTCCGAATACCGATGGTAGCATCAGTTTCAAGCTTCAATTTGAAAGAACGGAGAAATACAAACAGTATACCCTGAGTACCAAAGCCGAAATCCGTAAATCTTCTACATTTGATGAGATGGATAATGAAAATGGAGATGGAATGGGACTAAAATATATAAAAGCCAGACTCCAAGAAAGCTATCACGATAGATGGACATTAACCTCAGAATCCACATCAGATGGTTGGGCAACAATAATTAGAATAGCCGAATAATGAAGATCTTGATCATTGAAGACGAAGCGCGAATAGCTCGAAGAATTGAGAGAATGCTTTCTGGAATTTTCAAGAAAGAGAATATTTCAATTCAGATGGCAGATTCATTGGAACAAGGCTTAGACGCGATCAAGAAAACTCAATTTGATCTCTTGTTTTTAGATCTGAATCTAAATGGCAAAGATGGATTTGACATTCTTGAATCGGTGGTGTCAGAATCATTTCATACCATAATCGTTTCGGCGTACAAGGATAAAGCCATTCGTGCTTTTGAATACGGTGTTCTGGATTTTGTACCCAAGCCATTTGATGAGGATCGCCTGGCTAAAGCATGCCAGAGGATTACACAAAAATCAATCAATGATAACCATCTGAAGTATCTTGCTATAAAGAAAAAAGGAAGACAATTGTTGATCAACGTAGAAGATATTTTGTACGTGAAAGGAGCAGGAGTTTATACAGAGATCAGGATGAAGAATTCAACCAAAGAGATTCATTCTAAGTCTCTTGAAAATTTAAAAATGATACTTCCCGAGCATTTTGAACGCATTCATAAATCCTACATTGCAGACATGAACCAGGCCAAACGAATTATTACTGAGCCTGGAAGCAAGTATTCGTTGGAATTGCAAAATGGTGTAGTACTTCCGGTGGGCCGGACGAGGATCAAGGAATTGACCCGTAAATGGTTTTCTTGATTTATAATTTTTTTTTATTAAAAATTCTCCTTACCAGACACCCACCCCAACTCCCCCAGGGTTATATCTTTAAACAACGGAAGAATCCAATTCATGCTGGAAAGCACTCTAGTAAAAAAATGTCAACAAAAAGAGCCGGATGCGCAGCGGCAGCTCTTTGAAGGATATTACAACTACGTATACACGATCTCGTTTCGATACTTGAAAAACCATCACGATTGTGAAGATGTGGTATCCATCATTTTTAATAAGGTATTTCAGAATATTCACAAATTGACCCATCTGGAGAATAATGGGCTAAAACGGTGGATCCAGACCATAGCCATTAATGAATCCTTGCGTGTACTGCAAAAAAAGCATCCCATCACCTTTACAGATAACGACGAATTACTGGATCAGGAACAACCCGAACTTTCTATTGAAGAAACGGTAAGTCCGGCACGAATCAGACAATTGGTGAATGAAATGCCGGAAGGGTATCGGAGGGTATTTCTATTGCATGTGGTGGAAGGATTGACGCATACAGAGATCGCTGAATACTTGAACATAAGTCGAAATACATCCAAATCCCAAATGCTGAAAGCCCGTAAACATCTGCAACATAAATTGAAGAATTATGAGTCACAACGAATTTGAAAGAAAGGCAAGAGAGGCATTCCATGAATTGAACGAACAAGATTTGGCTGAAGCTATGCAGGCCAGGGAACGTGTATGGAATGCGCTGAACAGCAAGACAAAAAAGTACAGGCGCTACTGGGGATTGTTATGGTTTTTGCTGGGATTGTTGTTGGCGATTGGCGGAATGTGCTTTAAAAATATGCTTTCTTCTAAAGTCCAGAATACTGATATTCCGATTGCGAAGTCAGAAATAACAAAAAACTGGGAAATAGAACTGAAAAGTATCCGAAATGAGATGGCTGATTTGAAACAAAAGTATCAGGTAAAAAATCAAATGTTCGACTCTTTGACACTGCAACATCAAAAGCTGTTTGCAGAATTGCAAGGAATAGCTTCTTCAGAAATGAATTCATCTTCTCACACGGTTCAAATCCAATATGAAAAGGACACAATTTATGTCACTAAGGTAAATACAGAAGTAGTAGAAAAGATAAAGACACTTAGAGACACCGTATTTATTGAAGTTCCCATCATGGAAATCGAAGACGACCTTATGACTGCAATTGATTCAGACCTTGAAAAAAATGGTACAACTAAAGAGAATAAATCAAATGGTAAATACAAACGCACATCGGTGCAATTCAATTTTAGAAATAACTTAAGTAATAAATAAATCAAGATACAATGAATAACAAATCACTTTATATGAATTTCAAAAGGGCAATCATTTTTTTAATGGCAATCATGTGTTCATTTATGGCAATAGCCCAGTATGAACTGCCCAATTCCAGAACATCAGATTACGATAGTTTGATCATAGAAAGATTGAGTGGTCATACGATTACCTTGCTTTGGGATTTTCGAAAGAACATTAAAAATTCGGATAACTGGAAAGTACTTTTGGATGACTTTAAATCCAACTTTAAAGAGGTATATGATAATATTCCGGAATTTGATTTTTACAAGATTGATTATGTACAAAATCAAAGTTTGGTAATTGATGAAATAAGAGGGAGAGAGACGTATACAGTCAACGAAAAGGATGAAATCATCTATACCAAATCCAATCGATGTAAACTTCGGGGCGAAGGCATTACAATCTATCTTGAATTCAATGATAATAGTGAGTTAATCGACTCCTCAGTCAATGAAGATATCGCTAATGCTATCAATAATATCAAGCATAAATTCTATTTTTCCAATATCTCCAAACAGCGCCATTATTTTAATGTGGAGAAAAATAAAATGGTACCTCCCCCCAGACCTAAAGTATCGTTTGCCATGCCAGTTGGAGCTAAGGTTGGGCTCTTAAAAAATCAACCCTACATGGAGTTGAGACCGGGCATTGGTGTAATAGTGGGGCAACAGCATTTGGTATCACTCAATGTAAATTTCATGTTACACTACGATGAACTTGCTAATTCAAGACAAAATGATATCTACCTTGGATTAAATTGGATGGCGTTTACTGAGAGACAAGGGCTTGGAGTGGAGTATGCGGTGAAAATATCGGAAGGAATTGAAGATTTTGACGATTTGGCTTTTCGGGCAGGATTAAACTACAGAACGAATGATGGTATCCTACTAGGCATTGATTATTATTTGAGAGATCCAGATGCTGGTGAATTCCGAAATATAGTTTGGGGATTCAGCCTAGGTTTTGGGTTTTGAATTTTGATGACGGATATTTTGGTTCATTTGGCAGATTTGAATTTTTTGTAGTATCCTTAACCCATGAAAAAGCTCGACGCTAAACTAATCCGCCTGTACAAGGAAATTAATCGCAGGGAAAATCTTAAAATACACCTTGTTCATTTGGAGCAAATGATTGAAGCAAAGGCCGAGGAAATGGATATCATGCGTGTATCCCTCGAAAAAGAGGAAAAGGATGTTGCCACATATGAAAATTTGACGCTTTATTCATTGTTTTCAAAAGTGCTGGGTACCCATGAGAAACAATTGGAAATAGAACGACAGGAATATCTACATGCTTTAATGCTTTATCGCGGGTTAGAAGAAAATTATGCAAACCTGGTAGGGGAACGTCAACTCATTCTGAAATCAATGAAAAGCTTACATTCCCTGGAACGAGAATTCGAAAAATTACTGGAGGAAAAGGATCAATTGATAAAAAATGAACCCGACTATCCCGAAGAACTAAATACACTCAATCAACGAATCGCAAGTTTCGCGGAGCAGATTAAAGAAATTAATATTACTATTAGCAAAGGACAGGCAGCAAAAAAGTGTTTGCTAAAATTGATTTTTAACCTTAATCAACTTGAACAATGGGGATTTCAAGGAAGGTATCCCGGATCAAGTAGCATGCTCCGAAAAAACAAACAAGTAAAAAAACAGATTTATGGAGCCAATAATTACCTTCAAGAATATGAGGACCATTTATTTACAATCTCGACTCATAACGATCTAAATTTCAAACATCAAATTAAAAACCTGGAAGCCTTTCTGGATCGATTTGTAGATGACTTGATTACCGATTGGGTAGTGAACAAAAAGATCCAAAATTCAGCGCATTTGGTAACCAGTATGATGGATACCATAACCAAGCTGAATAGTTCGTTGGAATATGAAAAAGCTAAAATCCACGCGTATTTAGATGAAGATGAAGAATTAAAAGGGGATCTGATAGTAGAACTCATCCAAAAGAAATAAATCCTAACTTGCGCTCTTTTACGAATACAAAATCAATCGAATGAGGATAGCCGTCAATGCCAGAGAGCTTCTTAAAGGAAGAATGGAGGGAATTGGCCGCTATATTTATGAAACCTCAAAAAGAATGGTGTTGGATCATCCGGAAGATGAATTTTTTTTCTTTTTTGACCGAGCCTGTGATTCCTCTTTCATTTTTTCAGAGAATGTCACTCCGGTCGTAGTCCATCCTCAGGCTCGACACCCCATTCTTTGGTATTTATGGTTTGAATGGAGTGTACCTTATTATTTAAAAAAGTATAACATTGATGTCTTTTACTCCGGAGATACGTATTTGAGTATGAAAACCAAGGTGTCAACCTTGATTGTTTGTCATGATATTGCCTACAAACTCTATCCCAACCATCTCAGGAAGTCACATTTAAAGTATTACCGAAATAATTTTCCGAAGTTCCACAAAAAGGCGGATCACATTGTAGCGGTTTCAGAATTTACCAGACAGGACATCATTCAAACCTATAACCTGGATCCGGCTAAGGTAAGTGTCGCTGGAAATGCCACACCCAGCGGATTTGCACCGCTAGAGGAAGAAGAGAAGAAATTGGTCCGACAGGAATTGACCGATGGTAAACCCTATTTCATCTATGTGGGATCCCTTCATCCAAGAAAAAATGTGGTTAAGTTGATCAATGCATTCGATCAATTCAAAAAGGAACACAAGACTGATCATAAATTGGTACTCGTAGGTAGACTAGCCTGGAAAAATGAGCAACTCAATAAAACGTATGAAACAACTACCTATCGAGATGATATTATTTTGACTGGACACATCATGAAGCAGCAGTTGCCCCGGTATATGGCATCGGCCGAAGCATTGACTTATGTATCCGTTTTGGAAGGATTTGGGATCCCCCTACTGGAAGCGATGTCCAGCGGTACACCCGTAATCACCTCCAATGTAAGTTCGATGCCCGAAGTGGCAGGTGATGCAGCCATACTGGTTGATCCACACGATCCAAAATCAATTGCCAGTGGAATGTATGAGATTATTTCCAATGAACCTTTAAAAAAAGAATTGGTATCCAAAGGCTTTGATCGTGCAAAGGAGTTTTCCTGGAAAAAAACGGCAGACCATATCTATCAAGAATTAAAGAATTGTACGAAGCAGAAGTGATTTTTAACGTTTTGGCGGTGTATAGAAACAATTTTCAGAAGAACAACACCAGAAAAATTGACTAGGGGCTTACCCTCTGGGTTATTATCCTATATTTGTTTTATAAACTTAATCACTACTAAAAACAAATAGCTATGCGTAAATCCATTCTTATCAATTACTTTATTTTAATTACTACGTTCACACTTTATGGTCAAACTCCGGAATTATTTGTGGACTATGATCAGGGCAGCGAAAGCAGCTTTAATTTCACACAAATCGCCTATCTAGGGACAAGTATTATTCTTACCGTTGATGGAGTCGATATTGGAAGAGAACCGGCCATCATCAAAGATGGCGTATTTACAGTGCTGAAAGACATTATTGAAGGAAGCGAAGACAGTTCTCCGGCCCATTATATTTCTTACAATGGCAAGGTATTTTTTTCTGCCAGAGACACTCCGGATTCATATGCTGTCTGGGAGACCGATGGTACCGAGGAAGGCACTCAAATTGCATTCAAAGTCGAGGGGACTTCAAGTCTTAGCCCAAGAGGATTCATAATAGGTCGGGACGGAGCTTTATATTATACCTATGCAGGTAATGCTTATAGGACAATGGGTGAGGAACACGAACTCGTACAGGAAGGAGCTACATTTGGATTTATTTATAGAAATGCTTCTTACAATTACAGTCAATATAAAGATGGTGTAGCTTACTTACGAAAAAATGGCGATTATGCTTTTGAGCTATATGCTATAAACGAATCGGGCAGCACGCTACTTGCTGTTACAGAAGAAACCGGATTTTTTACAGAAGGGTTTGGCTTGGGTGAAGTAGCAAATGGTATCATGTTTTCGTTGGACGATGACGATGACTACGAGGGCATATACATTTATAGAGAAGAGCAAAATGACCTATCCAGATTAGCCATAAATGGCGATAACAAATTACCCTCCAGAAGAACAATAGATTTGGATGAAGAAAAGAACATAGCCTGGGTTGGCGGAGAAGGGTATTATTTGATCAATGGAACGCCTTTGGAATCAGAGCTATTTTACGAGAGAAGTAATAATGTAGCAGGTCAGGGAGATATTATTGAGTTTGCTAAATATGAAGATAAAATTGCTTTTCTGGTTACCGATCACGGAATATTTGGACCGGACTACATCATGTACTATGATGATAATACCGGTGATTTTACCAACCTAGGAGAGATTGAAAGTTACTTTTCCAATATGATAACCTACAAGAATTTTGGAATAATTGCAGATGGAACTTCAAACCTTTTTGATCCTGTGATTCATCTTGTAGATCTTGAGGATGGTACATTACGACAGGCGTATTCCTTTGACGTAAGTTCAAATGAAACCAATTCCGTAAGACCTATTGGCGTTCAAGATGGTTATCTATACTACATATACAACTTGGATGCAGCAGTCGGTAGCGAATTATATCGAATAAAAATAGACGAATTGGTCATATCCAGTGTAAATGGTGAACTATCAAATAGTATCTATCAAATAAAGCAAAGCAGAAATGTAATCAATGTAAATATGGATTCTCAGATAGATATTGATGTACACATATATGGGCAATCGGGTCAATTATTACACAATTCAAAAGAAAAGAGCAATAGAGATTTTATTATTGACCTTCCACAAGGATTATATTTTTTAAGCATTACCAGTGAAAAGGGTAGAATAGCCAGTCAGATATTTATCGAGTAAAAAGACTTAAGAAAATGGAAGAGATTAATTCAAAATAATCTCTTCCATTTTTCGGCAACTCCGGGAAAACTCTTATCAATTGACAATCTTTTCGATTGAAAGAAATAATATTAATAAGGAGGATAATATTTATGGCTCAAAGCAGTATCAAAAAACGATGTTGAATTAAAATTGAATTTGTACATCAATTTGCAAGTCAAAAAAATTAGGTTTTAATCGAAAAAACAATTCTTCTAAAGCCATAATTCTTATCAAATTTATATCTTGCACATCCCTTGAATATGTCATCTCCCCTTGAGTATTTAGTTGTATTGAGTATTCCAAACCCAGTTGAAAAGTTAATTCGATATGTTTAAAAACAAGAGTAAAGAAAACGGTACCAGTTCTTCAAGTTCATCATCATCACCTGCACCAAGCGGATCTACCAATAGTTTGGTCGCAGGTACTAGCCTCGAAGGCACAATAAATGCAAGTAGCGATATCCGAATAGATGGAAAATTGAAAGGAATGCTGGACTGTAAAGGGAGAGTTATCATTGGTCCTGAAGGAAGAGTAGAAGGAGAAATTATTTGTCAAAACGCAGTAATCGAAGGAAGTTTTCAAGGTAAATTAAATGTGAAAGAATTGCTTAACGTTCGCGAAAGTGCGAACATTCAGGGCGACGTAATCACTAATAAATTATTGGTTCAGCCCGGTGCTATTTATAATGTGACTTGTAGCATGGGCGGACAAACGATCAAAGCATTTGGAAAAAAAGAACCGCTTAAAGTAAGAGAAGGAGCATAATTCTTCGTAGAGGAATGTATTCGAACAAGCGGATTATCGTGGCCCCTTTGCATTGGGGGCTTGGTCATGCCACCAGATGTATTCCTATTATCAATGTATTGCTTTCCAACAATAATACGGTAGCCATAGCTTCAGATGGAGAGGCTTTGGCTTTACTTCATAAAGAATTCCCTGCATTGGAAAGTTTCGAATTGCCATCGTATAATATTCGCTATACCTTCGATTCGATGGTGGCAAATATGATCCTACAAGGTCCGGGTAGCCTGGCAACTATTAAAAAAGAAAATAAAAGAGCCAAGGAAATTGCCGAAAGTTGGAAGGCAGATGTATTGATCAGCGACAATCGTTTTGGATTTCGATCGGATCAATCAGAAAACATCTACATCACCCATCAACTCAACATTCTGGCCAATAATGCGATGATTGCAAATATAGCGAGCCGGGTACATCGAAGGATCATTGCCAAATTCGATCGGTGCTGGATACCAGATTATAAAGGCAAAGAGAATCTGGCTGGCAAACTTTCACAAGTCAATATCAAAACAGCAACGACGTATCTTGGGCCCTTGTCTCGGATGGAAAAACTAGATTTACCAATTGAATATGATTTTACAGCAGTCTTATCCGGTCCGGAGCCGCAACGGACAAAGCTGGAACAAATCTTACTAAATACATTTTCTGATCATCCAAAATATAGATTCTGCATGGTACGCGGCACATCGACAAAGCGTAAGACAGATTTCAAAAAAGAAAACATCGAATTTTTCGACCTGCTGGCTTCCAAAGATTTGAATAAAGTCATCTGTGCATCAGCGCAAATCATATGCAGATCAGGATATACCAGCATCATGGATCTTGTCAAATTGGAAAAATCTGCGACCCTCATTCCGACTCCCGGGCAATACGAACAAGAATATCTGGCTAAGAGATTGAATGGCCGATATAAATTCAATGTCTGTACACAAAAAGAATGTCGAAAATTTTTGACCGGATTGTTGTCATAATGTTCAATTTATAAAGGGTACAGGTAATTCTATTTTAGGGTATTAATTATTTCACTAATATGATGTTGACTTTTATCCACAAAGGATGCCAATAACTTGTCAAGATCGCCAGGAATATGGTCTTTATTCCAGCAATAGGTGTGCCCTTTGCCCTTTACTTAGCGTTTTATCCAGTTAAATTTATAATGTTTCAATGTAGAATTAAACGCATCCACTTTATATTGAATCGTGATGTGAAGAATAAATTTGATGATCTGTTTTTTACCAACAGGTGTCAAAAAAAATGTAAATTTCAAGATAATTCTTCGTGACATGCGAAGAACTCTACCCCTTTAAAAAGATTATATAACCTCAACTGATGTTAAGATCAGTACAAAAAACCAAACTATTATGGGTGCTTTAGCGAATTCAAACAATTTAAAAAATGGTTTTCCGACTCCTGGACCGCAAAATCCTACTGGTCAAAATGTAATGGACCATGTATTCTTCATGTCCAAAACGGAATGGAAGAATGCACGGGAAGAAAACAATTATGATTTGATAATAATAGGATCGGGATTTTGTGGTTTTGCGGTGGCAGAAAGAGCACTTAAAAATGATCCTTTTTGTCGAATCCTTATGATTGAAAGAGGACCATTTTTTCTTCCAGAACACTTTCAAAACCTTCCACTGCCATTTGTAAATACGTTAGGAGGACTTTCCGAAACCTTCCCTTGGACAGTATCTGCCAATACCTATATGCGAGACGATCAAACCATACGATGGCAGCACGGCATGGTGCCATTTTTTGGAGGTCGATCCACACTGTGGAGTGCCTGGTGCCCCAGACCTATAAGAGAAGAATTTGCCGGTTGGCCAGCACAAATTATACAAGCCGCAGAAGAAAACTTTGAATCTGCTGAGGCATTGCTACAAGTGCAAAAAGCCGATCAAATTGATTCGGGAAGATCGGAGGCATTAAAAAAGATGATCAGCGAGGTCCGGCCAGTTTATGGTAAATTACAGGAAGTGGTTCAAACTCGCTTGAAAGATTATGGAACAGATGTGAAAGGTATCTACCGCACGGAGGCTGCTCCGCTCGCTTCAGATGCAAAGGCCGATGACGGAATAGATTTTCAGAAATACGCGGTGCCTGGAGAATTATTGGAATTGGTAATGCATCAAAGAACATTGGCACAAGAAGGCAAAGGGGCTAAGATGGATGTCGTTGCCAATTGCATCGTTGAAAGAATTTATCAGCAGGAAGGACAAGCTACAGCCCTGCAAACTTCCAGAGGGGTGTTGCCTATTGGTGAATCAGATCTTGTACTTGCTATGGGTACATTACCACCGACAACCCTTGTACGAAATTCATTTCCAATGGCCGTAAATCCAGGACAACGTTTTTCTTCTCACTTCATTACGTCCATTGTTGCCAGAGTGCCTAAAAAAGACTTCAAAGGGCATGAGCAATTTGGTGAATTGGAAATAGGAGCCTGTTATATTGCTGGGGTAGCCAATCAGAGTTTTGAACAACAATATCATATTCAGTTAAGTGCTTTAGCGGATGAAAACCCAATCAAAAATGCAGGACGAGCATTGAGATACATGCCGGATGTGGTCGCTACAGCATCAATGAAGCAATTAACCACCTCGGAAGATTACGTAGTATTTGTATGTGCCGTCCTTGGAGAATTGGATTTTGAAAATAACCAGACCTGGTTTTTGAACAATGAGCAAGACAATGACCTAACAACAAACTCACTGCTTCAGGTAACCGAAAATGAAAGAGACAAAGAGACTTGGGATGCAATGGATGAAGCAACATTTGGGATATTGGAGCATGCACTGTCTCCACTCGGTGCATCAGGCGTTGAATATTGGCATGGAGATCCGAATCATGGAGATTGGAAAAAAGAGAGACCTTCTATACAACAGAGGAGAGTGGATGCCATGGTTCATGAATCTTCGACCCTCCACATCAGTGCAGAAGAATCGGCTCCAGTAGATCTGGATTACCGAGTAAGAAATACCAGCAACGTCTATATTACAGGTGGAGCGTTGTGGCCCCAGGGTGGTTCCTGGAACCCTACTTTGACCATGGTTGCTCTTTCACAGGATTTGGCGGATAAATTGACGGCAAAGAAGAAAGCCAAAAGTGTTTGATTCAAAGTAGCGAAATAAAAAAAAAGGTAACAATACGTTAGAGAAGGTAGATTGTGTGATGATCTACCTTCCTATGAGGAATATCGCTGGCCGCTTATGATATTCCTTCCAGTTCGTCCCGATCCAATCACTTATCTTTTTCGTCCAAATAAACTCATTAGACGCATTAATATCGCAGGCCACACACAGCTTAATTTCTGAAGACAAAACCTTCAGACAATGCGAGAGTATAAATTCATTGCGGTAAGGCGCTTCCATAAAGATTTGTGTCTGATTTTCGTTTTTTACCTTCTGTTCGAGTCTTTTGAGCTTTTTGATAAGTTCGGGCCCTTTATTCGGTAAGTATCCATTAAAAGCAAAATTTTGCCCGTTTAATCCAGACGCTATTAAGGCCAGGAGAATGGAAGATGGACCCACGAGAGGCGATACACGAATAGAATATCTGTGTGCATATTGAACGGCTAGATTACCGGGATCCGCAATTCCCGGGCAACCTGCTTCTGAAAGCACTCCAATATCAATACCATCCTGCAAATAGTTCAAGAAATTATGAAGTCCTTTGGTAGGATCGTTCTTGTCCAATTCGAAGATTTGCAATTCTGAAATGGGAGTTGGATGTCCCGTAGATTTAATAAATCGACGCGCGGTTCTTGCCCGTTCGACCACAAAATGAGTCAATTGGTGCAAATGATCAATCGAATCAGCCGAGAGGGTAGAAATGCCATCTTCAACAATGGGGCAGGGCATCATGTATAACGTACCGGATTTGGACACAAGCTCTTTTTTAATGATGGTTTTAAAAATTGCAACAACTCAAGAAGTCTTTGCATTCTACATGAGAAAGCAAAATTAATCAGACCTGGTTCATTAATTGATTGCTTGAGTAATTACCAAAACTTCACAAATATAAATGACTTCTATAGGGCATTGCGTACTTTAGCGTTTTATTAAGAATAATACGTTTGTAGTCTTCGTCAAAATCCATAGATCTAAGACATAAATATGAATAAGGGAATACTGATTTTCTGTTTAATGCTGCTTTCATTTGGAGACGCAGATGGTCAAAATGCTTTGAGTAAGGAGGCAAAGGTTGATGCACTCAACAGTGTAATTCATTTTGTCAATGAGGGAGCACACGGGATGTTGATCGTACATCGAATGCTCGAAAACTTCAATCAAGAAATTAATAAGTACGTTGACCTTGATAGCTATCAAATTAATAAAATAGCCAATAACGAATTGCCAAAAAACATTTTTGAGGATCCCGACAAGTGGTTTTGCATGAAATCTTCTCCCTACGAGTGGTATGAAATTGCAAAACTAAAGGCAGAAAAAAATAAGTATGCCAACAGAAAGCAGATTATTGCCACGATGAGTCGGATGAAGACAATTCTGGAAAACATCAATCAGATTCGGTTTGATGTGGATGAAAAGATTACAGACAAAGACCTCACGGATACAGCTGCATTGAATCGTGTTTATGATGAGTTGCGGAAGGGAGTGACACTGTACGAAGAATATTTTACCATTCAGCAAAGTCTTTTAAAACAGGTAGCTGCAGCTTACAAACCTTTGATCCCGAATGCCGAAGAGGTACAATTTCCACCGCTATATAAGGCGATGGCTGATTTATATCTTTCCACAAGGAATGTATTGATCGCACTGCGCAATAAGGATGACGAAGTACTTGAAAATTTGATTTCAAAACAAGAAGATGCTTTGACGGCTTTTGAAAACATTGATTTTAATTCGTTTGGTTCTACGAGATTATCGAGTCGAAAGATTCAGCGGATCCGTAAAAACATAATTGATCCAGCCCGAGCGTCATTGGTCTCTGCCAAGAAGTTTATTGAGACAGCCGAAGTGCCAACTGAATACAAACAATACGGGAAATTTTATTTTTATTACAATTCGGAGATGATCAATCACTTCAACCGCTATGGAAATGGTATCGTATTTGAACTTAACAACCTGATCACCGACCTTAATATTCCCTCTTTGTTATTTTCAGAATTGCCTCATTACTACAAGGTGATTCTGCCTAAGAAATTAGAACAGGTAGAACATATAGTCGCCACCGATTCTAAAATTGTGCGATTGCCTTCCAAACTAAAAGATCGAGAGATACAAATGAGTACCCGAACGATCAAAGTGGATAGCATAAAATTTGAGGTGGAGCTTTATGACCACATGATTGAGGATGGAGATATTATCTCTTTGAATTTTAACGGCGATTGGATAGTTGAGAAAATGCCTTTGAAAGCAAAGCACAAAAAACTGAAATTAATGCTAAACGAGGAGGGTAAAAACTATTTCATCCTTCATGCTGAAAATGTGGGTAGAAGACCCCCCAATACGATGGCTGTAGACTACTATTACCGCGGAAGAAAACAACAAATCATTCTAAAATCAGACCTGAATGTAAGCGAGATGATTGAGATTGAATTGGTTGACTAATTGATAATTGATAATGGACAATTGATAATTATGTTGTTCTCATTATCCATTATAAATTTTCAATTGTCCATTAGCCCTTGTTAATTAAAAAAACTGTCGGTCTGTCGAAAAATTCGAAATGAATGGATTAAATATCTTACTGCGAATACTTTTTATTTAGCTTTGTTGGGTTGTTCATTTGAATCAGATCTTTTTTGGAATATCTAAGTCTTATTACACAGGGAGTACTATTGGGGTTGACCCTAGCGATATTATTAGGGCCGATATTCGTGACTCTAACGCAGATCGCACTTGAAAAGGGAGCTCGGGCTGGAATTGTGGCTAGTACAGGAGTTTGGATCAGTGACATCATTATCATTACACTTTGTTACATTTTCATACAGCGGATTACCTATCTTATTCAAGACGCCGCTTTTACCTATTGGATGGGATTGTTGGGAGGTTTTATTCTCATCACATTTGGAGCTGGTGCCTTATTCAAAAAAGTAAACCTAGTTTTTCATGGAGCAGCCCATTCGGCCAATGACTATTTGGAGTTTTGGACCAAAGGCTTTCTGGTGAATACGGTAAATCCATTCACTTTTGTATTTTGGATTGGGGTAACTTCGACGTATGTGATTCAAACTAAGATTTCTGGGTTGAAGTCATTTGTGTTTTTCAGTTCGATTATGCTCGTAATTATTTGCACAGATTCAGCCAAGGTATTTTTGGCCAAGGCGATTCGATCCAAAATGAAGCAAAAGCATTTTACCATCTTTTCACGAATAGCTGGAGTGGGGCTGATCATTTTTGGGATTGTACTCCTACTTCGTTCTCATGTGATTTAGAATGGTCACCCACCTTTTAAGTTGTATTTTAAGCCTACGGTAAACGAGAAAAAGTTTCCTTCGGAATAAGAATCAACGAAATTAATTACACCTTCTCCCTCGATATAGCGCAGTTGAGAATCGATCCACGGTTTGAATCCCACTTTATAGTTGGAGTCAAAAGAGAGATCAAGGCTTCTTGAAAGTGAAACATCCATCCGAAGACCAGTGGAGTACAATACTCGTCTTGACGAACTTAAGCTTACTCTTTCTATGGTTGATTCTTCGACGAAGAGAGGTGTATTTGAACCAAAAGAACGTTTTCCAAAAGATCCATTATCTCCGTTCATAAATGCTATACCATTGGTCATACTTAGCTCTATTCCTTCTTTAATCGTCCACAACCTACTTATCAATCCGGCTTTAATAACAGTTGCCTTGGTTCCGTTTTTAGAAGTGTAAGCAGATTGCCGATGTCTGTAGCCAACGGCAAAATCATGTTGAGAAAAACTAAATTCTACCGCATGATTCGGACTAAATTTGTAGGCGAGTGCGGCCCCATAAATATACTCCTTAGAATCCAAAATTTGGAAATGCCGATCGTATGGACCAAAATTATCGTTGATGGCAACTCCACCAAGCAAACGGAAATAAAAGTACTTTTTGTAAGGTTTGGAGAACGGTTTTAAGTTAAAATCAAAACGCTCAAGACTATCATCACTTTTAAGCAAAAAAGGTGATCGTTTTAATGTTGATAATGGTATCAGAAGTTCAAAAGAAGATATGATATCAGGCTCTACGTTGTCGGATTTTTCTTGATTTGTATTGGTTAGTTCAATAAGCAAAGATTCCGCAGATTTTTCATGACTCCATGTTTTTTTGCTTAAACTACCACCCGAAAGATTTGTCGTGATGTCTTTGGTAGAATCTGAGTGCTTGAGTAAATCAATTGACGTTTTAGCTGGGACCTTTGGTTTTTTGATATTCGAGACAGCCTCAATTGCATCAGAAGCCACAAGATCAGGGGCACAACCACTCTCAGGAGTGGTTTTTTTCGAT
Source organism: Bacteroidota bacterium (assembly GCA_039194925.1). GTDB lineage: Bacteria > Bacteroidota > Bacteroidia > Chitinophagales > Saprospiraceae > CAJXUU01. Next base: position 15,050 of record JBCCVV010000033.1, on the reverse strand, counting down.
TTTGTATTTGTAATCTCTGAAGCTAAATGAGGTTTGGTTTCTACTGTATCTTCAGCGTTCAATATTGAAGTTTCAGATATTGGTATTGATACCTCATTTTTGGATTGTATGGATGCGGAACCTTCTTTTATAACTATCTTCTGGAAGAATGCATAACTGGCAACAGACCCAATGATGAAGATCGGAATTAGCACCAAACCAAGCTTCTTCCACCATATCACTTTTCGATTCTTTTTTTCTTTATCCAATGCTGCGAGGAATTTATTGAAAGCCTCTTGTTCAAATGGCATTTGGAAAGAACCAAAATCATCATGCAATTTCTTTTCTGAATTATGCTTCTCTTTCATTTTCCTTGATTTAACTTCTTAAATAATTCAGTTAAGATTGATCTGCCGTTTGATACGTGCCACTTGGAGGTTCCTTTTGAAATAGATAGTTTTTTGGCAATTTCTTCGTGTGTCATGTCATCAAAAACAAACAAATTGAACACCGTACGAGTAGCATTGGGTAGTTGTTGGACCAGACAAAGAATATCTTGCATGTTGAGCGTAGATATGGCTGCATTGTAATCGACCTCATCATAATCAACCAACTCCATTTGTTTGGGTTTGGTGTGATTGTATTTTCTATAATAATCAATGGCTGTTCTTCTTACAATGGTACTGACCCAACCACCAAAATTACCTTGACCGTAATTTTTAATTTGCTTTATTACCGATAAGAAAGCAGTATTGATGATTTCGTGTGCTTCTTCTTTTGAAGAACTAAATCGAAATGCTATGGGATACATTTTTGGAAAATAATCTACATAAAACATCTCTTGTGCCCTTCGTTCACCTTTTTTTAGGTCCGAGATTAATTGAGCTTCTTTATCAATTATTGGCATTGTTACGTTTAAATGCTTGTAGGAGGTTTTTTCTTGGGTTAACTTTTGAATCATTGGAAGATCAAGTATATTTCTCATACCGTTATACGATTATCGGAAATGAAACTTTAAACCCAATTCGTGTCCTCTAAAACTTCCATCTGATGTGGTTGTAAACCTTCCTCTCGATCCATTGATCGTATAATCTATGGTCACCTCCTCATAGTCCTGAAATCCATGATAGAGGGAATAGTTGGCAAAAAGACTCAATTTCTTGAACACTACGAATTCAATACCAAGATTTAAAGTAAGAAAATCACCATTGCCATTGGCCAAACGTCTTGTTGTTCTTGATTCAGTTATTGTATTGCCAAATGTTTCACTTGTTTTTGGAGCTGTAGGGCCGAGTTGATTCATCGTACCTGTAGAATTCCCAATGGCATATCCTATTCCTGTTTTTAATAGTATCCTGTTTTTATATAGAGAAATTCCATGATGAAGTCTTAAAGAATAAAAAGAGATTCGCGATCGACTTAAGCTTCTGTTACTGATACTCTGTCCTTCTATTGCTAATTTATATAAAATGGCTAAAGGCATTCTCATATATCCTACTTCTATAGATACATTTTTATTCAAATGGAATCCTAAATCAGCCCGCACCGTCTGATCAGGAATTAGTTCAGTTCCTGGGCTGTAGAAGGGATCAACAGTTCCGTGATTGTAGTTACTTGAACTGACATAGGCTGAGGATAGATAAAGATAAGGACGTTCCTTATTTGTAATGATTACGCCCTGAGCAGAGAGGTTGGACAAGACTAGGAGCAAAGAACTGATCTTAACGAATGTTTTCAAAAGTCGGATTTTCATTTTTAAATAAAATGGTTGATTTATATAAGGCTTATCGGAGGGCATGGAAGAAAGGTTGGGTTAGCTTGAAAAAATTCTCTTTTTTTCTAAATGAAAATTGAAATGAACAGCTTACAGTTTTATGAATTGTACCGTTTTTGAGACTTCCCCTTTAAAAGTTACTAAGATCGTATATACACCACTTGCAAGATGGCTAACATCCTGAGCAGTTGACTTACAATTCTGTAATATGGCTTGACCTGTAGCATCCAGAATTGAAATTTCTTTGATGTCATTTGCTCGCTTTGTTTTGATTGTTATGTATTCAGAAGCAGGATTGGGATGAACGCTTAGTTCTCCTGCATCAATTTTTGATCCCACTGGTTTTGGGTAATCGATTCGAAACAATTCTGTTCCATATTCTTCATGCTTGTACGCAATAAATATGTCTTCTTGATAAGCAATGATTCGTTTTCCGCGATTTATGGCATGTAATGTATCGATCAGTTCAATTTCGTCTTCCGAGATTCTGTAAAGTTTTGCTTGTGGGGATTTGGAGTATCGCACGCTAACATGCATGCCTCTGGGTACGATCGCAATATCTGATATGTTGAACGTCTTGTCAGAGATGATGTCTGTATTATAATATGTCGTCTCATTTTGATTAAAATTATGCACTATCAAACGCAAATAACTTGAGTCGGAGTTCACACCAACAATGTAATCACTTATCTTATTGAAGTGATTCACATCTGCCAGTATCTGGGATTTCTCTCCCGTTGCTTTGTTTATTTTGATAATCCGCTTTTTGTTGTGGACAAATATGAATTTTTCGTTTTCAGTAAGCATTTCCCATTTTTCCTTGGTCAATGCATACGTCTTTTCATAATTGATATTGTAAATGTAAGTGGAGTCGGCATCAAACATAAAACTCCTTTCATTTCTTGTCTCCACACGAGTAATTCGATTATGATTTTGAAAGGCGGGTATTAATTGCTTTGCATCCACTATTGCTTTTGTTAGCGTATCAATGGCAATGACACCATACTCCTCCAAATTCCCTTCAGAGTGAGCAATAATGTAATGTCCATTAAATCGTACATTGGAATAAGCATAGATTACATCAAATAGGTCCTTGAGTATTGCATGGACCTTACCCCGTTCATCAATCAATAGAATATTGGTATGAGCCAAGGTATCCATTTCAAAAACGAGAAGCTGATCGCCATAGGATTGAATTCTCACGAGCATGGAACTGCCAGCATCATAAACCACGCGCAAATCGGATAAGTCTGATCGAGTAGCTTCATACAACACATTGTTATATTCATCTTCCTTTTCGATGATAAATAACCGATCATCAACACTTGTAAGTCGAGTTTTACCCCAGCCAATCTCATCTTTTTTAGTTGCTATGAAAATTTCGGAGGAATCACAATCATATCTTAGCACTGCATTCTCTCCCATTGGAGTTTTTCCGTTGTAGACAATTGAGTTTCCATGTATGAACAAAGGTCCAAATGCGGATACAGATGGTCCTTCTACAAAATCTTCGATGAGTTCTATGGATTGACCATTTCCTTGAGTCAAGCCAAAACACATAATGAATACGATGGTAAAAATGAGCTTCATCTTCGTTGATTTTAATTAAATATAGACGTTTTATCATTGGATACCAATTTTGTAAAAGTGTTGTGAATAATTTCTGAAGTGCACATAGGATTTGACATTAAGATTCATTTTGGATCAAATTGTTCTACCGAAACATGTAAGAAATATGATGAAAATTAGCTGGATTCTCCAAGGTTTCAATTCTTGAGCAGGATATAAGGAATAAACTATGGTTTAATTTTTTACGCCAAATTGTCATCATTTTTCCGTTGGTATAAATTATGTACAATTATGTGCAGGACTTACTATCTTTGCAGTCTATTTTTTTCCTCTTGACAAAAACATCGGTATTACCGATTCAAATAAGATACACATGTTTAAAATATTTAAAAATCTCTTTGGAACGAAGTACGACCGTGACGTTAAGCTCTATTCTCCGGTTGTAGAAGAGATCAACAGACACTTCGAATCGTATAAGGATATTTCTAATGATGAACTCCGAAACAAGAGTACAGATTTTCGTAAACGAATCGAAGAGCACCTGGCAGGGATTGACCAGGATATCCAAACATTGAATGATAATGCTGCCAATGAGGCAGACCTCAATGCAAAAGAAGAACTCTTCAACCAGATTGATGACCTGAAAAAGGAAAGAGATAAGCATCTTGAAGTTATCTTAAAAGAGATCCTGCCGGAAGCCTTTGCAGTCGTGAAAGAGACAGCACGAAGATTTATGAGTAACGAAGGCCTGACCGTAACGGCAACCAATCACGACAGAGATCTTGCGGCAACCAAAAGTTATATCACTATATCAGGAGACCAAGCTACGTATGCCAATTCCTGGACAGCAGCAGGAGGAGATATTACATGGAATATGGTACACTACGATGTGCAGCTCATAGGAGGAATGGTACTTCACGATGGTAAGGTGGCAGAGATGCAGACCGGTGAAGGTAAGACGTTGGTGGCAACATTGCCAGCTTATTTGAATGGACTTACCGGACAGGGAGTGCACGTCGTGACAGTAAACGACTACCTGGCAAGAAGGGATAGTGAATGGGTAGGACCAATTTTTGAATTTCTTTTACTCACCATCGACTGTATTGATAAATACAAACCGCATTCCCCGGGCAGAGTAAAAGCATATAAGGCAGATATTACCTATGGAACGAACAATGAATTTGGTTTTGATTATCTAAGAGATAATATGGTGCGTTCTGCAGGAGAAATTGTACAGGGCAAGCACCACTTCGCTATGATTGATGAGGTCGATTCGGTCTTGATTGATGATGCACGGACTCCATTGATCATTTCCGGACCCGTACCCGAAGGATCAGAAGAGCAAGAATACCATGAACTTAATCCTAAGGTAAAACGACTGGTAGATGAGCAGAAGAAAATGGCATCTTCTTACCTGGCAGATGCTAAACGATTGATAAAGGAAGGAAAAGTTGGAGTCGAAGAAGGTGAAGGTGGCATAGCCCTTTATCGTGCACATAAAGCCATGCCTAAAAGCAGACCGTTGATCAAGTTTTTGAGTGAAGAAGGCGTGAAGGTGATCATGCAAAAAACGGAGAACTTCTACATGCAAGAGCAGAGCAAAAATATGCATATCGTAGATAAACCACTGCTCTTTACAATCGATGAGAAAAACAGAAATGTAGAACTTACGGATAAAGGAATTGACTTCTTATCAAAAGGAGAAAACGACAACAATTTTTATGTAATGCCGGATATTGCTTCCGAAATGCAAATTCTGGATGCACGAGAAAGTGAGAAAGGTATAAAACTCAAAGACGAGCGTAATGCGTTGGTTACTGATTATTCCATAAAAAGTAGAAGATTACACTCCGTTTCTCAATTGTTAAAAGCATATACTCTTTTTGAGATCGACCAGGAATACGTAGTAATGGAAGGCCAGGTGAAGATTGTGGATGAATCTACCGGTCGGATGATGGAAGGCCGAAGATACTCCGACGGACTGCACCAGGCATTGGAAGCAAAAGAAGGGGTTGAATTGGGGGATATCACACAGACGTATGCGACCGTAACGCTTCAGAACTATTTCAGAATGTATCACAAGCTATCCGGAATGACCGGTACCGCAGAAACGGAAGCGGGGGAATTCTGGGAGATTTATAAACTGGACGTTGTGGTCATTCCCACGAATAGGCCAATTATCAGAGATGATAGAGACGATTTGATCTACAAAACCGAACGGGAAAAATTCAACGCCGTTATTGAGGATATTGTAAGGCTTACCAGTCAAGGACGCCCGGTACTTGTGGGTACGACATCTGTAGATATCTCCGAAAAATTGAGCCGAATACTGAATATGAAAGGCATCAAACACAATGTATTGAATGCAAAACAGCACCAGAGAGAGGCAGATATTGTGGCAGAAGCTGGTAGACCTGGCAACGTAACTATTGCAACAAATATGGCCGGTAGGGGTACGGATATCAAGCTCACCGATGAAGTGAAAGAGGCTGGTGGTTTGGCGATAATAGCAACAGAACGTCATGATAGTAGACGGGTAGACCGACAGCTTCGAGGTCGTTCTGGTCGACAGGGAGATCCAGGATCATCACAATTCTACGTTTCATTGGATGATAACCTCATGAGGTTATTCCAATCCGAAAGAATTGCTTCTCTGATGGATAAAATGGGACATAAGGAAGGCGAAGTCATCCAAGCCGGAATGGTGACCAAATCAATCGAACGTGCTCAAAAGAAGGTCGAGGAAAACAATTTTGGTATCCGAAAAAGACTTTTGGATTATGATGATGTAATGAACATCCAACGAGAGGCGATTTACAAAAAAAGAGATCATGCACTTCATGGAGATCGATTATCGGTAGATTTGAATAATATGTTTGAAGGATTGGCAGAGGCAATCGTGGTTGATAATATTCAAGCGGGCAATTATGATACGTTCAGAAATGATTGTCTGACTATGATGAGTCTGGATCCGTCAATTAACGAAGAAGAATTTAATGGTCAGAATGAAAATACACTACTCGATCGGTTGATCATTGAAGTGAATGCTGCTTACAAGTATAAAACGGATCAAATTAATAAAGGTCTTTTGCCTGGAATAAAACAAGTAGAAGAAAAAGAAGGGCACAAATATAAGCGAATATCTTTGCCATTCCACGACGGTAGACCCAAACCATTAAACATTGCAGCCAACTTAAAAGATGCCGTTGCTTCGGAGGGGGAGACCATAATGAAGGATATCGAAAAGGCAGTTACCTTGGCATTGATCGATGAGAATTGGAAAGAGCATCTGAGATCGATGGATGAATTGAAGGATTCTGTTCAATCCGCTTCATTCGAACAAAAAGACCCTTTGGTGATCTATAAGATGGAAGCGTATAAGCTTTTTGAACAATTGATCTATAAAGTCAACAAGGATGTGGTGTCTTATCTGATGAATAGTAAAATGTATATCTCTTCAGAAAATGGTGAGTTCAAGGAGGCCAGAGAACAAAAAACAGATTTGAGTAAAGTGCAAATGAGCCGATCTGAACAAGCCATGCGTAAGGCAGCTGAAAACGCTGGTCGAGAAAGACAAAAAGTGGAGACTTACGTGAGAACTGAAAAAAAGGTTGGAAGAAATGCTCCGTGTCCATGTGGCAGTGGCAAAAAATATAAGCATTGTCATGGTAAGTAATTTGCCAGATTCAATTGAGTGTTGACAATGCCTAAGTTTACATAAGAATGCCTTAATGACAGATAAAAAATATGCAGACCTATTGCTGGATTATTGTCTTCAAGTTCAGAAAGGTCAAAAGCTTTATATCAAAAGTACAACACTGGCAGAGCCTTTGTTGAGAGAGCTTTATCGAGGTGGAACTCAAAGAGGAAGTCATGTTGTAATTGATATGAGATTCAGCGGTCAGAATAAGATCTTCATGGATAATGCCAATGAGGAGCAACTTCGATTTTCTACTCCCAATTTCATTGAAGCGATGCACAATTTCGATGCCTTCTTAATGATTCGGGCCCCTTTCAATTTAAAAGCAGATCAGGGCATTGACTCTTCGAAAAGAAAAATTCGATCTGCTGCTTTGAAACCATTAAATCAAGCTTATTTTGACAGGACCGCCAGTGGAGAGCTTACCAGGTCTCTTTGTCAGTATCCCACTCAGGCCAGTGCTCAGGAAGCAGGTATGAGTCTGGAAGAATATCGCGACTTTGTTTTTAAAGCATGTAATCTGGACAAGCCTGACCCATTAAAGGCATGGATCAAAGTAAGAGAAAAACAGCAATCCATTGTGGATCGACTCGACTCTGTTGATATGGTGAGATATGTAGGAAAAGGAACAGATATTTCTTTTTCAGTAAAAGGTAGAAAATGGATCAATTCTGACGGAAGAACCAATATGCCTTCTGGCGAAGTGTTTACGGGGCCTGTTGAGGATTCCGTTAATGGATTTGTCCACTTTAGTTACCCATCCATCTTTATGGGTACTGAAGTTGCAGGTATTTCCTTGGAAGTGAGGGATGGAAATGTCATAAAATGGTCGGCAGAACAAGGCAGTGAGATACTTGATCAGGTTTTTGAAGTTGATGGAGCACGTAGATTTGGAGAAGTAGCCATAGGAACCAATTACAATATTCAGAGAGCCACCAAAAATATTCTATTTGATGAAAAGATAGGAGGGACCATTCATATGGCTGTGGGTCAATCGTACAAACAAACCGGAGGATTGAATGAGTCCTCCATTCATTGGGATATGATCGCAGAAATGAAAAATGGAGGCCAGATTTATGCGGATGGTAAACTTATTTATGAAAATGGTGTCTTCTTATAGTTACTATTTACATCAAAAAGTACAGTATAGGACACCATGGCAAAAGCATTGATTACGGATTATGTACATCCAAATCTAATAATAGGGCTAGAGGACAGAGGTTACCGTGTTGATTACGATACTTTCACCACCATGGATAATCTGGCCGATAGAATTGATGCTTATGAACTCGTCGTTATTAATAGCAAGATCAAGATGTTTAAAAACATTATCGATCTCGCTTCTCGTTTAAAATATATTTGTCGATTAGGTTCAGGACTGGAAATTATTGATTTAGAATATGCCAAATTAAAGGGCATTCACGTCATCAATACTCCAACAGGTAATAATAATGCTGTGGCGGAGCATGCTATGGGGATGCTGTTGGCTCTTTCTAACAACCTCATTCGAGCTGATCGTCAAGTCCGACAAAGTATCTGGAAAAGGGAAGAAAATCGAGGATGGGAGTTGATCAATAAGACGGTAGGCATAATTGGATTTGGACATACGGGAAGCCAATTTGCCAAAAAATTGTCGTCTTGGGAACTTACTATTCTTTCTTATGATAAATATCGTGAGGACTATGGACCAGAATGGGACTTTGTGTCTAGAGTTAATCTGGAAGACATTTTAAAAGAGTCAGATGTTATTTCTTTGCATTTACCATTGACTGAAGAGACAAAGTACTTGGTCAATGAAGAATTTATCAATCGTTGTAAAGACAAAGTGATAATTTTAAATACTTCCAGAGGAGATGTGGTGAAAACGGTGGATCTTGTGAAGGCGTTGGAAAAGGGAAAAATAGGTGGAGTTTGCTTGGATGTATTTGAAAATGAAAAACCACACACTTACTCACAAAGTGAGATCAATACTTATACAAGACTGTTTTCGATGGATAACGTCGTTTTGAGCCCTCATGTGGCAGGATGGACAAATGAATCTTTAGCAAAGATTGCAAGCGTGATTTTAGAAAAAATAGATATGACCAGATAGTTTTTAAGAAGACATTTGCGGTCAATTTTTATTTTGTTTCATTATCTAATTTGCGTAACATTGTGGCTTTGTTAATAAACTCTTAATAAAGGAGACTTGATAGGTAGTGGAAAATACCTATTTTAATGCTTTCTTAAAACTACTTTAATATGAAAAGAATTCTACTATTCTTTGTGTTGTTTTGCGTATCTATTACCAGCATAGTAGCACAGACATCTCTGGAAGGTAAGGTAACCGATGCCGCATCTGGAGAAGCGATTCTCTTCGGTACCGTCGCCCTTTACAAAAATGATGTCCTCATCACAGGTGTAGAGACTGATTTGGATGGAAATTACTTTTTTGGCGATATTGATCCAGGTACCTACGACATTGAAGCAAGCTATATTGGTTATACTCCACAGAAGCAAGTTGGCGTGCTCGTCAAGGCGGGTAAAACTAATCGAGTGAATTTTGCGATTTCTGAAGGAGTACTGATGGACGCAGTTGAGATAGTAGAATATAAAGTTCCATTGATTGAGATTGATAATACTACGAGTGGAGCAACGGTAACCGCTGAAAATATTCGTTCGCTACCTACCAAAAGTATCAATGCCATTGCCGCAACTACCGCAGGTATATCTTCAACAGATGGTGGTGATATTTCAATTAGAGGTTCAAGAACGGATGCAACTGTATATTATGTAGATGGTGTACGTGTTTCCAATGCAGGTTTGATCCCACAATCCGAAATTGATCAAATGCAGATTATAACAGGTGGTGTGGAAGCAAAGTATGGTGACTTGGTAGGGGGAGCAATATCGCTCACATCTAAAGGGCCATCTTCCAGATTGTCAGGTAATTTGGAACTTGAAACTTCTGAATACTTAGATGGTTTTGGATATAATTTGGTTACGGCCGCAATAAGTGGTCCGATTCTTAAAAATAGCCAAGGAGAGTCCGTATTAGGATATAGATTTGCGACACAGTTTAGAAACATTGATGATAATTCTCCTTTCCCAGGTGGAGTATATAGAGCTCCCGAATCATTGATCAGAGATTTGGAAGCCAATCCAACATTAACAATTGGAGAGACTGCTTTCCCGAGTTTTGAAGATATAACAGATATTGGTCCACGTCTTAAGGCAAGACCAAATGAGACCAATATAGATTTGAATATCACAGGTAAGATTGATGCCCGATTGACCAAAAATATTGATATCACATTGACGGGTACGTACGATAATGCTGAAAATCAATTTACTCCGAGCATTGGAAATAGAAACCAAGTGTACTGGGGAATGCTGAACTGGACTAGGAATCCATTTAATTATACAGACGGCTATAGAGCGAACTTTAGGTTTAGACATAAATTGGGTAGACAAGGTATATCCGATGATGATGCAACGGACGAAGAAAAAGCGGCTAAAAGTTCTTCAATAAGAAATCTTTATTACACACTTCAGGGGTCATTTGAAAAGAGAAGAAGTAGAACTGAAGACCCAATTCATCAAGATAACTTTTTCAATTACGGATATTTTGGTTCTCAAGGTTTGGAATGGGAAGTAAACAATGGACGAATTCTGGATACATTGACTTATTCGGGAAGTTCGTGGGTAGAAATTTTCCCTGGAAACTTTTTTGGACATTTGGGATATGCTGAGGTACCTGGAGAATATACTCCGGATAATACGATCAATCCAATCTTAGCTTCTTACAACAATACCAATGGTTTTTATGTACCGGAAACAAGTATGCCTTGGGATTTATACGCGAATGTTGGACAAGTGTATAACAATTACCTAAAGGTAGAAAATGACATTTTATCCATCAACGTAACAAGTGGTTTTGATTTCTTACCGGGAGGATCAAAAAAAGGAAGACACAGTATCCAATTTGGTTTCTTATATGAGCAAAGAACGAATCGACGATGGAATTTAGCTCCTTTCGGACTTTGGGATTTAGCAAGAATTTCTGTTAATAGTCATATTGCTGGTATCGATGGAAATAATGTAGTTGGTGTGGATTCTATTTTTGTGGTTACCGATAGTACTGCTCAAATGGAATACTTCGATATCTATGCACCTGCGATCAATACGGATACCGATAACAAATTCTTCAGATCTGTTCGTGAATTGACAGGAGATGAGCTTATTGATTACGTGAATATAGATGATGTCAATCCGAATGATTTGAGATTAGATATGTTTTCTGCCAATGAATTGAATGATCAAGGTATTATAAATTATTATGGATACGATTATCTAGGGGAAAAGCTTTCCGGGAATGTCCAATTTGAGGACTTTTTCACAAGCACTGATGCAGATGGAGTGAGGACGTTTGTATCTCCGGCGTTCAGACCTATCTATGGTGCAGCATATATTCAGGACAAATTTTCTTTCCGAGATATCATATTCAGAGTCGGAGTGAGAATGGACTACTACGATGCGAATACAAAAGTACTGAAAGACCCTTACTCACTTTATGAAATTGAATCCGTACAAGAGTTTTACGATCGTACAGGACTTCAAAGACCTGATGTACCAGAAGATTATAAGGTTTATGTGCAATCAGAGGGTTCTCAAAACGTAGTTGGATTTAGAGATGGTGATAATTGGTTCGCCCCAGATGGAACAGCAGTTGCAGGAGGTCAGGAAATCTTTGGAGGAGGATTGGTAAATCCATCAATTAAAAATCCAGACGCAAACATCAGACTACCAGGATTTGATGTGAATAATTCTTTCAGAGATTATGAACCACAACTGAACTTCATGCCTAGATTGGCATTCTCTTTCCCAATATCAGATGAAGCTGGATTTTTTGCACATTATGATGTATTGTACCAAAGACCTACATCCAATACAATTCAAACTCCAGTTGGATATTATTACTTTGATAGAGCGGCCGGAAATTTGTTTAACAATCCTGATTTAAGACCAGTAAGAACAGTAGATTATGAGGTTGGGTTCCAGCAGAAGTTAACAAATTCGTCCGCAATGAAAATCTCTGCTTACTATAAGGAGCAAAGCGATCTAATTCAAAGCAGAGTATATGCTTTCTTACCTGCACCAGTGAATCAATATGAAACCTATGGTAATCTTGACTTTGCGACTACCAAAGGATTTACATTTACATATGATCGAAGAAGAACCGGGAATCTTGAATTGACAGCTACATATACGTTACAATTTGCTGATGGATCAGGTTCAGATGCAAACTCATCAAGAGGGCTTAACAATAGAGGTATAATTAGAAACCTTATTCCACTATCATTTGATGAAAGACATCGTATTACTGCTGTACTTGATTACAGATATGGAAGAGGATCTAGTTACAATGGTCCTAAAATTGGAGATACTGAAATTTTCGCAAATGCCGGTATTAACTTCAATATAGCAGCAGTTTCGGGAAGACCTTTTACCCGAAGAGATGTGGTAAGACAGTTTGGTGGAGAAGGATTTAGAGGTGCAATTAATGGATCAAGATTACCATGGACATTTAATGTAGATATGAGATTGGATAAGAGATTTGTTATTGATGTAAGCCCTACTCGATCTCTTTCATTCAATGCTTACTTAAGAGTACAGAATCTATTTGATATTCGAAATGTAAGGAATGTATTCTCATTTACGGGTGATCCAGATGATGATGGGTATTTGATTTCTAGCTTCGGTACAGACCAAATCGATCAGATTGCGAGCCAGAACAGGAATACAGAAGCATTCTTGGCTTCTTATAACTGGAGATTGGATTCATTTGCAAACTTCACCCAACCAAGAAGAATCTACTTGGGTGTGATCATGGATTTTTAAAATAAGAAAATAAAGATTATAGATTTTTATCTGAAAAAATTAGATATGAAAATTAAGACAAAATTATTCGCTCTCATTGTATTGCTATTTGCTGTTTCAACAGCGGAAGGTAGAGTAGATCCGGAGAAGTTGGCAAAAATGAAGGATCGTATTCCTTTAGCAGGTAAAAGATTTGATTGTCAGCCGGCACAATCTCAATACGATATGGAGATAAATAACGTAAGATCCAGACTACTTACTGGAGGAGATCTTTGGTGGGATTTATCTAACGGTAGATATATAGTACCAAAACCAGCAGAAGGTTTTCCTGAGGTGTCTTCAATTTTTGCCGGAGGAGTTTGGATTGGAGGGAATGACCCCAATGGTGCCTTGAAGCTTGCCGGTGTAACTTACAGAAGCGGTAATAATACGGACTTTTATCCTGGGCCACTGGATGAAAAGGGAGAAACAGAGCTTAAGGTATGTGAAGATTGGGATCAATTCTTTATCGTAAAAGGGGCAAATGTATTAAGACATATTTCCTTATTTGACCAAAGTGTGAGAGATAGTGTGGAGTACCCGTGTGATTCTATACCAGATGACGTAAAGTTTTGGCCAGGTAGAGGAAATGTATTTTTTAACGAGATGTTTGATTTTCCACTTCCTGATCAAAATCTTGGAAATTTTTGGGATGAAGATGGTGATGGAAAATATGAGCCTTGTGAAGGAGATTTTCCTGTAATTGATATTCGAGGTTGTGAACCAGTTGATAGAAAAGCTGCGAGGGAGTTGTTACCTGATGAGATGGTTTTCTGGGTGTATAATGATAATGGTGGGCCCCACAGGTTAAGTTTGGCGACACCGATCCAGATGGAGATTCAAGTGCAATCCTTTGCTTATGCGACGAATGATGAGATCAATGATATGACGTTCTATCGATTCAAATTGCTCAATAAGGCTTCGGATGATATTAGAGATTGCTATTTCGCAATGTGGGTAGATCCGGATTTAGGGTGTTCGGAAGATGATTACATTGGATGTGATGTATCGCGAAGTTTGGCGTATGTATATAATGAAGATGCGGCCGATGGTAGCCCTGGAACGAGTTGTCCTGGTGGTGTAAATACTTATGGACTAAACGTGCCAATTTTGGGTGTTGACTATTTTAGAGGACCAAGAGGACCAAAAATCTTTGTTAGAGATGAGGACGGAAACCCAATACTGGATGAAGAAGGAAATAAGTTATTAGAAGATCCACCATTTGGAACAGGTGAACTCGATACGCTTACAGAATTAGGAATGACCTCTTTCATTTATCAAAATAGAGGTGTAAGTACGCCGCCTGAAGCAACTCAGGACCCTGATAGAGATTTCGAATTCTATAATATTTTAAGAGGAAGGTGGAAAGATGGTACGGCAGTAACATTTGGAAATTCCGGGTTTGATCCTGCGTCTATGGATACGATTAGTTATGTATTTCCAGATGCACCGGATGATGATAATGGATGGTCGATGTGTACGGCAGATCTTCCGTTTGATGATCGAAGAACGGTACAGGCCACAGGACCACTTTTGTTGCAACCAGGGGCTACAAATGAGTTGATTATTGGAGCGGTATTCGTACCCAATATTGATTACCCGTGTCCTAATATTACGAGACTGCAATTTGCGGATGATTTGGCTCAGGCCTTATTCGACAACTGTTTTGATATTACAGATGGTCCGGATGCACCAGATATGTTTGCCGTAGAACTGGATCGCCAGTTGATACTCTTGATTTCCAATGATTCACTTTTGATCGAATCGAATAACGCAAAAGAGGAGTATGCTGAAGTTGACCTTCAAGCGCCACTGGAAGAGGAAGACAATATGTATCGATTTGAAGGCTATAAGATATATCAGTTGGCCAATCCAAATGTTTCAGTACAGGAATTGGACGATATTGATCAAGCAAGATTAATACGACAGGTAGATGTGAAGAATGGCGTGAATGAGATCTACAATTGGTTTCCGGTACCCAATCCAGATCCGGCATCAAATGATTTGGTATGGGTTCCAGAGAGACAAGTTGCCGGAGCGGATGTAGGAATAGAGCATTCTTTCAATGTAACAATTGATCAATTTGCGAATACGGACCGACGCTTGGTCAATCATAGAAATTACTACTAT
>JBCCVV010000032.1:0-40131 GCA_039194925.1 Bacteroidota bacterium | reverse complement strand
CGTTACGAAATACCAGTCAGCCAACAGCAGATCCCTACTTCAGAGGTAGTTAGCAAACTCGAAAACCTTCGCTCGATATCACAAGAGATACCAGACCTCATGCCAGACGTCGGAATTGGGATCGCGGAATAGTTGAATGCTTTGATGGCAAAATCCGAGTATGCCGTAGTAAAGATCACTTCGAATTCATGCTCTGGAAAATATTCAAATAGTTTAAAGCCATTTTCATTCGGCAATTCGATATCCAAAAAAACGATGTCCGGATTAAGATGCGGAAGTTCATTTACGGCATCCGCAACTGTATTGGCATAACCAACCAAGAGCAGGTCTTTGCAATACTTTTTAATAATCTTTGTTAGATTATCCAAGCTAGCTTGCTCGTCCTCAACTATATACGCTTTTAGTATTTTTTGCTTCATATAATTTAATAATCCTTACCTTTTTTATTCGCTGAAAAATGCTTCGATAATTCAAATAGTGGGTTCATCCTTGATTTATACTCATCCACTAATTTCACCACTTTTCGATGAATAATGTATATAATTTTAGGCTAAGATTAAAATTAAAACCTCTAATTTTTGAGCATAAAAACTTTTAATCTTTTGGAGAGATTGAGGTTAATCTTATCACGATGAATTAATAAGAACACCAACTTAAAATTGAAACTCACAACCTTTTTTGTTGTGAGTTTCTTCATTTTTCACAATCCATTGTTAACGTCAAACCTTTAATATCAAAATCGTTTTTGTTCCGCAGGGCTTACCCCATTGATCATATAAATCCTCAATATCCATCCTATTTTGCTTACTATTTTTATCAAAATTCAAAATCTCAATGCGTTCTAGAGTGGTTTTGATTCCTGAAGAAACATGCTTCTCCGTATTTTTTTGAATTATCTTTTGCGCTGCCGTTCTTCCTATTCCATTATCCTCGATTACTACTTTCAATAACTGGTTTTCCAATCTATACGATATTAGAAGCCTTCCCTGACCTTTTTTATGAAAGAGCCCGTGTTTAAACGAATTTTCAACAATCGGTTGGATGAGAAGTGGGGATACATTGATCACATCCTGCATGGACTCTATGTTTGCACCAACATCTACCTCTATACTTACCTTATCTTTGAATCTCAACTTCTCTAAATCGAGATAGAGATTGATAAACTCCAACTCCTCTTCCAGAGTAATCGTATTTCCTTTCGAATGCTCAAAGATCAAGCGAATCAAGCGTGCAAATCGAGCTAGAAAATTCATCGCTTTTTCTTCTTCGTCCGTACCTATAAATCCTTGAATGGCATTCAGGCTATTAAAAATGAAGTGAGGGTTCATTTGCAACTGCAATGCCTGATCTTTTATTCTGTTAATTTGGGTGAGGTAATCTCTTTTGAGCGCCTCCTCTTTTCGAATTCTTCTAACTCTTCGAAGCATTGCTCCACTTCCAATTCCAACCAAAAGTAGTACCCAAAGAACCTTTGCCCATAATGTATTCCACCATGGCGGATTGATCTTAAACCTAAAATTGAGTCGATTGCCTTCGATTCCAATGGCATTTACACCCATCGCCTCTATCTTATATTCTCCTGGCTTTAACGACGGGAGTCGTACTTCTAAATCTTTTGTAGCATTCCAGAACGTATCGATGGATGGTATTCGGTATTTAATCAATTTATTATTCCCCGACTTATGACAAATATTCCTAAAATTAAGTTGAATGTTATTTACGGTATGATCAAAAACCATTGTTTCGGAATGCTCCTGCAGCTGCCCATTTACATACAACCCTTTAATGGATAATTTAGGTCCTTGTTCCGTAATAGCGTTTACCTCTTCCCTGGACAATACTGTCAACCCATCAATTGTACCAATCCAATATTCTTCTTCGATTACTTTACATACCAGCACTTCGTTTGACGGTAAGTAATTATAGGTACTTATGATTTTTACTTCTTTCGTTTCCAGATTCAGGATATTCAAACCCAAATTGGTAGAAATAAGTAGTTCGTCGGAATGTAATTCAATGTTATTCGCATTATTGGAAGAAAGGCCATTTTTTGTGGTATAATGATACAGAATTGAATCATTTCTATAATTATATACTCCGTCGGTTCGTGTTCCAATCCAAAGAGAATTGTTGCTTCCACCAATTAGTTTAGAAATATTAGTCGACTTTAGCGTTTCATTTTTAACGATATCTATAGTATCATTAACACGATAGAACAAACCTTCAATTGTTCCCATGAATACAATTTCCTGTGCTTTGGGGCTAAAAATTGTTGCAATTCTTTTATCCGCTAAATAAAGAATGTCATCTACATCCGTAATGAATTCAAGATCTGAGTCATAAGAAATTATAATCTCTTTTTTATTGACCTCAATGTCATTATGCGATCCTCCAAAAGCTCCATTTTCAAAAAATAAACCTTTAGATCCTAAAAAGAATCCTCTACCTGAAACCATATAGGCTTCATCGTTCTTAAATAAAATTTTTCGAGGTGCTCCGCTGGTATATATATACCTTATTTTAAGTGAATCTCTTTCTGACAAAAATATAATAGCCTTTTCGTCAAAAGCTAAAATTTCATCATCGTCTTGTAGTATTGTTACCGGTCTTTGCTGATTGGATATTGTAATCGTCTGACTTTTATTTAATGGATCAATAATGAGTTCGCTGGAAGTTGTGCCCAAATATTTTTGACCTGAAGTGCTAACATAAATAGCATTTATTCCACCGCTTAAATTTAAGGAATCCCCTTTTAGTTTATGATTGAGGTTTTTTATTCGTAGCAATCCATTATAAGCGGTGGTTATCCAGGCATTTTCATCAGAATCAAAAAAAATGGTGTTCACTCTTGTATCTTCTAAGAAAGGGGTCAATTCATGGTCGCTTGGATCATAATAATAAATACCTAAATTTGAAATCATATAAAACTTTTCATCCTCTTTGATGATTCCCCGACAAGTCTTGTCTTGACAAAAATTTAAGAGCGCTGAATTTGTAGAATAGAATACGAAGCTTCCCTCATTAAAGAGTTTGCTCATGTATATTTTATCCTCCATTATTGCAATCCCAGTTTTGACAACTTTGATAGTTTTATCTGTATAAGTTATCTTCCCATTCTCTTTTTTGAAAATATACTTACCCCTACCATTTCCTTCAATTGCTGAATAATAAGGAGTAACCTTAAATTCGTATTGATCTTTTGGTTTTTGAATTAATTCATGGACAATTTTGGATTTCTGAAACATGGAAACCAAAAACATCTTATCATCGAAAAAGCAAATATTTCTAAATGCCATGTTGTCTAATTTGGTATCAATAATCTGAATAGAACCTTTTTGAATATACCCCAATTGATTGCTTAGGTTTATAAAAAAAAGTTTACCCTCGCCATTTGCTTCAATCCGAATTATATCATTGTCTATTAACTCGGGATGACTATATCGAACAAATTCTTCTCCATCGTATGAGACCAACCCATTTTCCGTACCCATCCACAATACGCCATTGCTATCTTCACGCATATTGTATATTTTCATGCTTGGTAAACCATCGTCTGTAGTGAATTGCTCATACTCCATATCCTGTCCATTGATGCGGCACGAAATCACCGACAGTATAAAGAGGAGGACTTGGATTTTTAGCAATCTCATTTTAATTTATCACTTTGTATCTATAATCAGTTTTAGATTGATTTTTGTCCCCGCTGCTTTACCATCCTCATGATAGAGATCTTCAACAAAAAATGCATTGCGCTTATCCTTGACATTAAAGTTTAGTAGTTTCAATCGCTCCATTGTCGTACTTATACCGGAAGAAACATGCTTCTCTGAATTTTTGGCATTGATCTTCTGTGACATTTTCCGTCCAACGCCATCGTCTTCTACTACAATTTTCAAGAGATCATTTTCAATTGTAAAATCAATTTTCAAGTTGCCAATTCCTTTCTTGTGAAATAATCCATGCTTAAATGAATTTTCAATAATCGGTTGGATCAACAAAGGTGGTATTTGAATTAAATCTTTGGATAGCTCTACCTCCTCATCTACGGTTAGCTCTATCTTCACCTTATTTTTAAACCGTAATTTTTCCAAATCAAGATATAGATTGATGAATTCTAATTCCTCTTCAAGAGTAATCGTATTTCCTTTCGAATGCTCAAAGATCAAGCGAATCAAACGGGCAAATCGAGCGAGAAAATTCATGGCTTTTTCTTCTTCATCCGTCCCTATAAATCCTTGAATAGCGTTGAGGCTGTTAAAAATAAAATGAGGGTTCATTTGCAGCTGAAGTGCCTGGTCCTTTATATCATTGATTTGGGTAAGATAATCGAGCTTTTGCTTCTCTTGTCGAACTCTAAATCTTAAAATCAGGAATCCGATAAATAATAGAATCAAGAAACCAAGCAATTGGGCCCAAAGCGTTCTCCACCATGGCGGGTTGATTTGAAAGGAAAGATTCAGTTTATTCCCTTCTGTTCCAACTGCATTTACACCGAATGCTTCGATTTGATATTTTCCCGGCTTCAACGATGGCAGTCGGACATTGAGATCTTTGGTAACTGTCCATGAGGTATCTATCGTAGGTATTCGATACCGAATGTATTTATCATTTCCTGACTTATGAGATATATTTCTAAAATTCAGCAAAATGTTATTTACAGTATGATCAAAAGCCATCGATTCTGAATAGTCTGTCTCCAACCCACTGGCATACATACTTTTAAGCGAAAGCAGAGGGCCTCTTTCTACCGACGAGTGTATTTCTTCGCGGTTAATAATATGCAATCCATCAATTGTTCCAATCCAATAATCGTCTTCGATCACTTTACAGACTAGCACTTCATTAGAAGAAAGAAAATTATAAGTATTGATGGTTTTGAGCTCGTCCGTATCCAAATTAACAATATTCAATCCTTGATTGGTTGAAATAAGTAACTCAGTGGAAGTAATTTCAAGATTGTTGATAGAGTTTGATATTAAACCTTTTTTGGTCGTATAATGACTAAGGATAGAATCATTGCGATACTTATATACACCTTTGGTCATGGTTCCAATCCACAACGAAGAATCCGGTCCTTCTTCCAAACTCGAAATAGATACGGATTGGAGTGTTGTATTGTTGACTATATTGAGCTTATTGTTTGCATAATAAGTCAGACAATTATTCGTAGCCATATATATCTTTCCCGAGCTCTCGGATTCATATATTTCCTTAATCTGAAAATTGGAATGTTCTCTATGATTCGATGAAAAAGGAGAGTGAAAAAATTCTTCCAAAGGCTTTTTAGAGATACCAGATCCAAATACAGCAATGACAACGTCTTTGGTAATGTGGATTTTTTTTGCGCCAAAACTTAAAACTTCTATGCGTCCTTTTACTACACCATTCTTATCCAGTCTAATGATTCCGTCTTCATCATACACAATAACTTCTTCCTCATGGGGATAAATAAACACAGGTCTGCCCGTTTCTGATATAAGAATGTTTTCACCCTTATCTAAAGGATTCAATATCAATTTACTCATGGTAGTGCCTAAGGCTATTTTTCCATTTGGAAATTGAAATATCTCATTTATCCCCACATCTACTACCACGGGAATTCGTTTCAGTTTTTGGCAAACATTAGATATTTTAAGTAAACCTTTATAAGCTGTTGAAATCCAGGCATTATTCTCCGAATCAATAAATATCGTATTGACTCTGATATCCTCTAAAAGAGGCAAGAAAGATTGCATTGATGAATGGTAATAATTTAAACCTTGATTTTTGATAATAAAATAGTCGTCGGTTAACGGAACTATTCCTCGATAGTAATTTTTTTTCAGATCGTGAAAAAGCGTAGAATCAATTGGGTATAAATAAAAACTTCGTAAATAAGAGCTTGCTTCAGAAGCAAACAGCTCTCCTTCTTGAGAAATAAATAATGCCACAGCACCGCCTACGCTGTAGATGTCATTTTCATCATCTTTGTAATATACCGGACTACCTTCCATTCGTTTTACAAAACGATCTTCATTCAAGTTGGGTACAGCATAATAATTGTCGGTAGGTTTGATTTCAATTGATCCAACAGAATTATTTTCCAGAGAATAAATTTTCTTTATAGAGTAAAAGTCTCCAGTAACGTATACTTTATCATTGTATGTACTCAGATTAATGATTTTCTCAATTTCCTTTGGGACATCTACGAATTGAATTTTGTTGTTTTGAATATATCCCAGTTGATTGTTCAGATTTATAAAGTATAGTCTTCCCTCGCCGTCCAGCACGACTTTAATAATATCATTGTCCAAAAGATCCGGATGACTGTATCGTATAAATTCCTCCCCATCATAGGATACCAATCCATTCTCCGTACCCATCCACAATACACCTACGCTATCTTCCAGGATATTGTAAATCTTCATGCTGGGTAAGCCGTCGTCTGTAGTGAATTGCTCGTACTCCAAATCCTGTCCTGCGCAGAAGTATAATCCTGCAAAAAGCATCAGCACTAATATTTGGATTCTAAGTCGTTTCATCTTGATTTATCGTTTGGTATCTATAACCAGGTTTAGATTAATTCTAGTCCCAGCCGCTTCTCCATTCTCGTGATAAAGGTCTTCAATGGAAAAATCATTTCGTTTATCTTCTGTATTAAAATTCAACAAATTCAATCGCTCCATTGTCGTATTTATACCCGAAGAAACATGCTTCTCTGAATTTTTCGCATTGATCTTCTGTGACATTTTCCGTCCAACGCCATCATCTTCTACTACAATTTTCAAGAGATCATCCTCAACGGAAAAATCGATTTTCAAATTGCCAACTCCTTTCTTATGGAATAAACCATGTTTGAATGAATTTTCAATAATTGGTTGGATCAACAAGGGTGGTACACGAATCAAATCTTTGGATTGTTCGATCTCCACATCTATCCTTAATTCAACCTCTATACGGTTTTTAAATCGCAATTTTTCGAGATCGAGATATAGATTGATGAATTCTAATTCCTCTTCAAGGGTAATCGTATTTCCTTTGGAATGCTCAAAGATCAAGCGAATCAAGCGTGCAAATCGGGCTAAATAATTCATAGCCATTTCTTCATCATCCGTCCCTATAAATCCCTGTATTGCGTTAAGTGAATTGAAAATAAAGTGCGGGTTCATTTGCAATTGAAGAGCCTGATCTTTTATATCGTTGATTTGAGTAAGATAATCGAGCTTTTGTTTTTCTTGTCGAATTCTAACTTTAAGAATTAGAAAACTTATAATTACCAAGATCAAAAAACCGAGCATTTGTGCCCATAATGTTTTCCACCACGGTGGGTTTATCTGAAATGAAAGATTGAGTTGATTACCCGTAACTCCAATAGCATTTACCCCTAAAGCTTCTACCTGGTATTTTCCCGGCTTCAATGAAGGCAGCCTGACATTTAGATCTTTTGTCACTGCCCATGAGGTATCTATCGTCGGAATGCGATACCGGATAAATTTATCATTGCCCGATTTGTGGGAAATGTTCCTAAAATTAAGTTGGATGTTATTGACAGTATGGTCAAACGTCATTGATTCAGTATAATTGACCTCCAGCCCACTGGCATAAAGACTTTTGAGTGAAAGCTTAGGTCCTCTTACTTCAGACGAGTACACTTCTTCTCGGCTAATAATATCCAATCCGTCGATGGTTCCGATCCAGTAGTCATCCTCAATAACTTTACACACGAGTACCTCATTCGACGATAGAAAATTATAGGTACTGACGGTTTTGATCTTGTTAGTATCCAAATTGATAATATTCAACCCCTGATTGGTCGAAATAAGCAGTTCATTTGAAGAAATTTCAAGATTGTTGATTGCATTGGATACCAATCCATTTTTGGTCGTGTAGTGGTTTAGGATAGAATCATTGCGAAATTGGTAGATCCCATTGGTCATCGTTCCGATCCACAATGAAGTATCCGGGCCCTCTGTCAAGCTTGAAATAGATACAGATTGGAGTTCTTTATTGTCAACATTATTGATTTCATCATTGGCGTAATAGACCAGACCCGTTGTACTGCCCATATAAAATTTTCCAGACCCATTTGGCTCACAGGTATCATTAATCCGGTAATTGGGATAAACTCTTCGATCAGATTTAAAGTGAGTATCAAAAAATTCTTCTAGAGATACTTTTTTAATACCAGATCCAAATAAAACCATTGCAAAGCCTTTGGTTGCCTGAATGCTTTTTGGCCCGGAGAAAAGAACTTTTATGCGTTTTTTTATCAAGCCATTCTCGTCCAATTGTACGATTCCACCTTCATCGAATGCAACTGTTTTTCCCTCGAATGAAACAAAACCTACAGGTCTTCCAATATCTGATAAACGAATTACTTTAGCTTTATCTAAGGGGTCCGTAATCAGTTTACTCAGCGTAGTGCCTAAGGCTATTTTTCCATTTTCAAATTGAAAAATATCATTTACACCGATGTCTATTGCTACATCTATTCGTTTCAGTTTTTGGATCAGGTTTGATATTTTAAACAATCCTTTATACGCTGTTGAAACCCATGCATTATCTTCTGAATCAATAAATATGGTATTTATTCGTGTATCGTTGAAAAAAGGGAAAAAAGACTTCGTTGATGAATTGTAATAGGCTGCCCCTTGACTTTTAACAATAAAGAAGTCATCTTTTAGCGGTACGATTCTTCTGTAGGACCCTTCATTCAAATAGTTAAATACGGTAAAGTCAATAGGATATACATAAAAACTTTGTATCCATACCTTGCCCTCTGAGGCCAACATATCGCCTTTCTCAGAAACCAATATACCCTTACCACTAATGCCGTTAAATATATCTTCCTCTACTTTATAATACACCATGGTACTATCTACCTGCTCAACGAAACGATCTTCTTTCAGGCAGGGTATGGCATAATAAATCTCTGTAGGTTCAAATTCAAATGATCCGCCTAAAGGCTCCTCCAAAGCGTATATTTTCTTTTTACTGTATAAATCACTAGTGATGTAAATTTTATCGTTGTATGCACTCAGGTTAGAGATTGTTTCAATTTCTTCAGGGACCTCAATTAATTGAATCTCATTGTTATGAATATACCCCAATTGATTATTTAGATTTAAAAAGTAGACCCTACCTTCTCTATCCACCTCAATCTTAATAATATCATTGTTAAAAAGATCCGGGTGACTGTATCGTATAAATTCTTCTCCATCGTACGACGTCAATCCATTTTCTGTGCCCATCCACAATACCCCATTGCCATCTTCACAGACATTGTATACCTTCATACTGGGCAAACCATCTTCTGTAGTGAATTGCTCATACTTAATTTCCTGTCCGGTTCCGTTGCGTACGCCAACGCAAAGCATCAAAATCAGGATTTGGATTCTTAGTAATTTCATATCAGTTCATCATTTCGTATCAAACACCAGATTCAGATTAATTTTGGTCCCTGCTGCTTTTTCAGCCTTAGATAAATAATCCATTCCATCATCATCCAAATAATCATACAATCTGTACTCATCCCCTACTTCCAAGCCAAAAACTATTAAATGCATATTTTCTCTAAGGAAATCGTTATTACCCCGAACTATCTCGCAGGTTATCCAATTTGAAGGACCATCTGCTTCAATAGATTGCTCAAAAAATAAATCCTGAGAAATACCTAAATCCTGAGCCCCCAGCACCAGAAAAACTACCCATATGATTTTACTACTTTTCATTCAATAATCCATATTCCCGGTTCATCCACAGATATCCCGCATTCGCTCATTTTGACATTTTTGGAAGAATAAAGTATATAAATTCGATCTAAGATCATAACATAACTCCTTAAAGAAAGCAGAAGATGTAAAGATTTTAGTACTTATAAATAAAGACAAAATACGGTGCATTATTCCTATCACGGTTGACCCTCGAGTGCAGGTCATCTCTGTTTGGAAAATCCTATCCTCATCTATACTGAGCGATAGGATTTTTTTATCCCGCTCGTTAAGAAAGTACATTTTGAATTCCTTGACTTCGCTCGAAAGGACATTTGGTACAATCTCTCAAATCTTTCTCTCTCTTCAAATTTTTTCCTTGCTGAATCTCTTGAATTGTAAAACCGAATAATCGCTATTTTAATAAAGTTTTGTAAAAAGTTTGTCTGGAAATTAGATTGACAGATACCTAGGCGCTTTCAATTCCATAACTTCACCCCAAAGAACAATTTTATCAATTTCTCGACTTCGCTTAAAAGACAATCCCTATTCCTTCAAATCTTTTCAATCTCATAGATCTCTCCATTCTTTCTATCCTTTTCCTATCTTTGAAGTGTCTAATAAAAATTCGAATAACGGATGAATAAAGTAGTAAAAGATGCCCGGGAAGCCATTCAGGGAATCGAAAGCAACATGACCTTAATGGTCGGTGGATTTGGCCTTTGTGGTATACCCGAAAACTGTATCTCTGCCCTGGTTGAATTAGGGGCCAATAATCTTACCTGTATATCCAACAACGCCGGAGTAGATGATTTTGGCTTGGGGTTATTGCTACAGAATAAGCAAATTAAAAAGATGATTTCCTCCTATGTGGGTGAAAATGATGAATTTGAGCGTCAGATGTTGAGCGGAGAGTTGGAAGTAGATCTAATTCCGCAAGGTTCATTGGCTGAACGATGTCGTGCCGGCGGAGCTGGAATACCCGCCTTCTTTACACCCGCAGGATATGGCACAGAAGTCGCTTTTGGTAAAGAAGTCCGCTATTTCGATGGCAAACCCCATATTCTTGAATCTGCCCTGCACGCTGATTTCGCTTTGGTAAAAGCCTGGAAAGGAGATCGATTTGGCAACCTCGTTTTCAAAGGAACTGCCCGAAATTTTAATCCTGTGATGGCAATGGCCGGTAAAATCACAATTTCAGAAGTGGAACATTTGGTGGAACCCGAAGAATTGGATCCAAATACAATTCACATCCCAGGTGTTTTTGTACAACGCATTTTCGAAGGCAAAAACTACGAAAAAAGGATCGAACAGCGCACCGTGCGACCAAAAGAGCATTAATCAATCCACCATTAGCATCAATCGATAAAAGATAAAAAAGTAATATGTTAGATAGAAATGGAATAGCCCAAAGAATAGCGCAAGAATTGAGGGATGGTTGGTATGTAAACCTTGGGATTGGAATCCCAACCTTGGTTGCCAATTATATTCCAGAAGGTATAGCTGTAGAGTTTCAATCCGAAAACGGATTGCTGGGCATGGGGCCATTCCCCTACGAAGGAGAAGAAGACGCCGACCTGATCAATGCCGGCAAACAAACCGTAACCATGATGCCTGGAGGCAGCATTTTTGACTCTTCATTAAGTTTTGCCATGATCCGCGGCAAACATGTTCAGCTTACCGTATTAGGTGCCATGGAAATAGCGGATAACGGAGATATTGCCAATTGGAAGATACCCGGTAAAATGGTAAAAGGTATGGGTGGAGCTATGGACTTGGTTGCTTCCGCCGACAATATTATTGTAGCCATGTCTCATACCAACAAAAGAGGACAATCCAAACTCCTGCGTCAATGTACGTTGCCTCTGACCGGAGTAAAATGCGTAAAAAAAGTGGTGACCAATATGGCTGTTCTGGATATCACGCCAGAAGGGTTTAAGTTGCTGGAAAGAGCTCCAGGCGTATCCGTGGAAGAAATCAAAAATGCCACGGAAGGGCGATTGGTGGTGGAAGGGGATATTCCTGAAATGAAGGTGTAGAGTTACACGGAGTTTCGACGGAGAAGGCACGGAGGACCACGGAGAAAAATGTCTACACGCTAACAAAGAAAGACTCCGTGAAACTCGGTGTCTCCTCGGTGCTTCTCCATGTAATAACCTACTTCGGTCTTGAGATCTTCGGACACTCCAGCCTTCCAAAATATTTTGTAATACTGAAACTTATAAAGGTATACCGATCATTATCGCTGCTATTGCCTCTTTGTCTGCCTTCTATGCCAATACCATCGATCAAAGAACGATCTGACAATGCTACTGCTTCCGGCCCGCGAATCGCTTGCAAGGTAGGTTTATTGGGATAGGTCGTACTCACGTCATCGATGTAATCCGTAAATAATCTGCGAGTGGTAAACTCTGCGGCAAACGTAACATCCTCACCTAAATCCCATTTAAATCCAGCGCCAAGAGTAATTCCGGCGCTCAACAAAAAGTATTCCTCACCGAAGTCCTGTCCCTCTGTTCCCATTTCTTGCAAATTGTATGTAACGCCATCAAGGTCAGCCCTTGGATTAAATCTAAATGCAGAAAGTCCTATAAACACAAAAGGGGTATACGTTTCAAATTTACTTCCTCGAATATGCTCCATGAAATTGAACTCTATCCCTCCTGTAACATCCCAAATGTTGGATCGGAAACTCAAGTTTCTATTTCGATTAAAATTATTATCGGAATTTGCATCATCCGCTGAGATGCGTCCATAGTTGAAACTTCCTCTTAACGCCACTCTGCTATTAAAATTCCATTTCCCAAGAATTCCACCAGCCAAACCAGGAGAATCAAAGTTGACTTTGTTATTCAGATCGCCATAGTACAAACTGGTGCCTAACCAGCCTCCTACCTCCCATCCCTTTTGCGCAAAAGAAATGGAAAGAGATACGAGAAAAAAGAAAACGACAAACAGTGGTCTGTACATAATATCTTGCTTAACGGTCAATGTAACGGAAAGAGGGCCTAAATTGTTATCACTATTGCTCAAAAACGTGCAAAATCCCTCATTTTCCGATAACGAGCCGCAAATTTATAACTCTTTATAAGAATTCAGCAATGTCGCCGCTGCTATTCCAAAAATCAGTGTATTTTTGACGACTTTGAAAAATCTATTCGGATGCGTTATTTAAAGATTCTTATTCCTCTATTTTTTTGCCTCTTTCTCTTTTCTTGTAGCGATGATTTTTCATCAGAAAAGAGTTCCAAAGAACGACCTCATTCTCCATTTGTATTTCGTTCCGTCCTGGATAAAAATCCAAGAATGATCACATTTGCACTGAGCGATGAGCTCTGGGTAGCCTATCGTATTGCCAACTGTGGACTTTACAAGGCCTGGAAAGGAAATGTGAATTTTGTTGGTACCGTATACAACACAGAACACGGTCCGCAACCTACCACCATCGGAAATGCCTATATGGAGAATACGATCGATAAGGTTTGGACACTAAAAGATGCCAATGGTACTAATTTAAATGCCACCGTTGAATATAAAGGACATCGTATGGTGGGAGATGGGGCAGAATTGATGTTTGAAATGTCTGCACCTGGTCTGGAAAAAGCAATCTTGATTTACGAACAACCCGAAGCATCTATTTCAGAATCAAAACAACCCGTTTTTGAAAGATCATTTACCACGCAAAATGTACCGGATGGATATACGGTACACTTCACATTTAATACCAATAGTATCATTCTAGAAAGCAATATCAAAACAGATGGCGAACTAACAGTAAATTCAAAAAAGGAAAACCTGATCGATAAAAGAACGATCATGGAATTAAATGGAACCTTGGCGCTGAACTCCAATGGAAATACGTTTTTTAATACCACATTCATTGCGACTCCGGTTATTATCAATCCTCTGAACATGGGTACAGAAGAGGAGGAAGACAGCCAAAACAACCTCCACCCCGGTGCGAGATTAATCGCCAAAAATGATTGTAAAACATGCCACAATAAAAATGTAAAGACGATAGGTCCCGCCTATGTATCCGTAGCACAAAAATATAAGACTACAGACGAAAACATCACCATGCTGGCCAACAAGATAAAAGTTGGGGGTACTGGTGTTTGGGGCAATCAGATCATGAATGCACATCCAGACCTTTCGGATGGTCATCTCAAAAATATGGTGGAGTACATTCTCTCACTTGACGCGGAACAGGAAGCAAGGGAAAATGTGGCTCCGGAAGTTGAAAAAAAGGTTGCCCAACATGCCCCCTTAGCTGACGTGAAAGAAGAAGATCTTATCCCCGGACTGGTTACCGCGGTATATCCATGGAATAATCTTGGAGACAAAATTCCGAATGTCGGCAACAGATCTCCAAAATATGCCGGTGTAATGCCCAATTTTGATAACGTTCGAGACAATGACTTTAAAGGACTGCGAGACAATTTTGTCATTATTGCGGATGGTTATCTGGACATTGACAAATCACAAAACTATGCCTTCCGTACATGGAGTGACGATGGCTCCATATTGTATCTAAATGATCAAAAACTGATTGATAACGATGGTATGCATGGCGTGGAGTACAAAGAAGCCATGGTCTATCTTGAAGAAGGTATTTACAAACTTCGCCTGGAATTTATGCAAGGAGGCGGAGGAAAATTCTTATCTCTCAATTGGAAGCCTGAAGACTACGATGCCTGGGCTGTTGTCGAACAAGGTGCTCTATTGCATTCTCACGATCAACAAAAAATAATTGGTGACAAAATATTGCCAATGGCCAATGTCACGAAGATTCCGGGGGATCGATCACCGCTGGTTGATGTACATCCATCGTTCACGCTTTTCCAGGCAAGATCGGAAGATTTCACACCTAAAGTTGGAGGTATCGATTTCCTAAGCGATGGTCGTATGCTAGTCAGTACCTGGGATGCTGCAGGTTCTGTATACATAGTCGAAAATCACAAAAGCGAGAATCCTGATGAAATCATACACAAACTATTTGCACAAGGTTTGGCTGAACCCCTTGGACTAAAAGTAGTAAACGATCGAATCTTTATCATGCAGAAACAAGAAATGACAGAACTCATTGATAATGATGGAGATGACGTAGCCGATGAGTATCGAACCCTATGTGACGATTGGACGGTTTCAGCAAATTTCCATGAATTTGGATTTGGGTTGGAAGGGAAAGATGGATATCTCTATGCTACACTGGCTACTGCGATTGAGCCTGGTGGTGCGAGCACAAATCCTCAACTGCCCGATCGTGGAAAGGTACTCAAAGTAAATATTGAAACTGGCGAAAGAGAATTTGTAGCTCACGGACTGCGAACCCCAAATGGAATTGGAATTGGGTATAGAGGCGATATTTATGTAGCCGACAATCAAGGCGATTGGCTGCCTTCTTCTAAGATTGTTCATATCCAAAAAGATGCCTGGTTTGGTTCCAGATCTGTAGATTTTGAAGGCACTGAGGGAATGACAGAAACCCCACCAGTAGTGTGGTTGCCACAAGATGAGATCGGAAACTCGCCAAGTACACCATTGTCTATAAATGTGGGGCCATATAAAAATCAAATGATTCACGGAGAGGTGACTCATGGCGGTGTAAAAAGAGTATTTGTAGAGGAAGTTGAAGGTCAGCGTCAGGGTGCACTTTTTAGATTCATCCAAGGCCTGGAAGCCGGCGTCAATCGTTTGAGATGGTCTCCAGATGGTGATTTGTATGTAGGTGGAATCGGCTCTTCTGGAAACTGGGGTCAAAATAAAAAGCTATGGTATGGATTACAGCGTCTTTCCTACAATGGCAATACAGCTTTTGAGATGCTTGCCGTACGTGCAAAAAGTAACGGCATGGAAATCGAGTTCACCGAAGCTCTCGAACCGGGAGATGGGTGGCAGACAGATTCCTATGAAGTTATGCAATGGTACTACTTACCGACGATCGAATATGGAGGTCCAAAAATGGACAATCGAAAACTCAATGTAAGATCAGCAACCGTTTCAGAAGATCGCAAAAAGGTATTCCTTGAGATTGATGGTATCAAAGAAGGTCATGTGGTATACCTTCGATTGAAGGATAAATTCATCAGTAGCAGTGGAAATTCGCTGTGGTCTCCAGAATGTTGGTATACTATGAATAAAATTCCAAAGAATAATAATGGCGAGGTCAAATCCGCACCGTTTACCATTGCAAACAACACACTGACACCCGTGGAAGAAGAGCAAGGCTGGAAGTTACTTTTTGACGGTAAGAATATTTCAGAATTCCGAAATTTCAAAAAGCAGACGATAGGATCAGCTTGGGTGGTGGATGACGAATCAATTCACCTCAATGCTAAAAGAAAGCCAGATGGCGGCTGGCAAGCAGTGGATGGTGGTGACATCATTACCGATAAAGCGTATGAGAATTTTGACTTTAAACTTGAGTGGAAAATAAGCA
The DNA here is from genome assembly GCA_039194925.1 of Bacteroidota bacterium. Taxonomy (GTDB): domain Bacteria; phylum Bacteroidota; class Bacteroidia; order Chitinophagales; family Saprospiraceae; genus CAJXUU01. The sequence goes on along the minus strand of JBCCVV010000032.1, from coordinate 24,003 downwards.
ATTGTGGAAATAGTGGAATCATTTTTAATGTAGTGGAAGAGGAAAAGTATGATCATGTATGGGAAACGGGGCCAGAGATGCAAGTCCTGGACAATACATGCCATCCGGATACACGTTTTGTTACGCATCGCGCAGGAGATCTGTACGACATGATTGAGACAAAATATATAACTGTCAACCCAGCAGGAGAATGGAATAAGATTCGCATTATATCCAAGGATGGAAATGTACAGTTTTTTCAAAATGGATATGAAGTTGTCAACTTCCAGATGCACAATGACAAATGGCTGGAAATGATCAAAAACAGCAAATTTGTGGAAATGCCAGGATTTGGTTTGGCGAAAAAAGGGCATATCGCATTACAGGATCATGGGGATAAAGTTTGGTTTAGAAATATCAAAGTCCGAGAGCTTTAGAAGCGTAGAAGTATTTAAAAACAAGATAATAGAACTAGAATAATTCCTATTTGAGACAATTATCTTTTAATTGCTACATGTGTAAGTTTTAAAAGAGTTTAATCTTTGCGACCTTTGTGATTCCTTAGCGATCGTTGTGGTTTAAAGTCAACATTATGTAAGGTTAAATGTCTAATGATTAAAGGAGGAATTAGTTTTTCATAGTAAATTCTAAAGAGAGTAATTTTTAAAAAAATATAACAAAATGGGATTATTAACAGGAAAAGTAGCATTGATTACAGGAGGCTCTAGAGGAATAGGGGAGGCGCTGGTAAGAGCCATGGCAGCAGAAGGTGCCGATATCGCCTTTACATACAGATCCTCTGAAGAAAGTGCCAATAAAATAGCACAGGAAGTTTCACAAGGCGGACAAAAAGTAAAAGCATATAAATCCGACGCTGCCGACTACGCACAAGCCGAGGAATTGGTTAAAACTGTATTGGGAGAATTCCAGCGTATCGATATTTTGATCAATAATGCAGGGATTACCAAGGATACACTTATGCTTCGAATGGGAGAAGACCAATGGGACCAAGTCATGGATGTCAACCTTAAATCAGTCTTTAATCTTACGAAACATGCACTCCGGCCCATGCTCAAACAAAGAGCAGGATCGATTATTAACATGAGTAGTGTCGTTGGTGTTTTTGGGAATGCAGGTCAAGCAAACTATGCTGCCTCAAAAGCCGGTATCATCGGATTTAGTAAATCTATTGCCAAAGAAGTGGGTTCTAGAGGCATTCGTTGCAATGCGGTTGCCCCAGGTTTCATTGAAACAGATATGACGCATGCCCTCACGGAAGAGCAACAAAAAGCCTACATCGAAAATATCCCGTTAAAACGACTGGGAACCGGAAAGGACATTGCAGATACGTGTATCTTCCTGGGTTCAGATATGAGCACGTATGTTACGGGGCAGGTGATTAGTGTGTGTGGGGGACTGAATACTTAGATAATTGATAATTGATAATTGATAATGAAAAATTGAAAATTGGGTAGAGAGTTTAAGGGAGTATGACGGTTGAATTCAAGTCTTTTGCCTTACGCTATATATCCATGCTATATAATTCATCAAAATGATGGTTCGAAACATTCTTTTAGTACTCACATGTCTTACCGCTATTTCTTGTAGTAAGAAATTGAAAATGTTGCAGTATAGTTCTGCAGACTCCATTTACGAAGCGGCATCAACAAAAGCAGAGCGCAAGATCAAATGCGACTGTGGAGACCCGAATAATTATGCACCGGATAATCGATTTCCACAGTTTGAAGATGTGAAATATGTACGGGTCAATTTTCATTATCCCAATTCTTCTGATCTGGATAAGAACTATACCGGAGAGGAAGCACTGGAGTATTCCAATGGTCTTTTAGACAATGGCAATCGAAAGTTGGCCACGAATAAAAAAATGAACCTTCCTGAAGACAACGACACACCGGTATATGATACTCGAATCCAATACGTATTGCACAAGGACTCTTCTACCTCAACCGGCTATGCTGTTTACGAAGATGTTGACGATGAAAATTGGTTTTTTATAAAAAAAGGAAGAGGAAAAAACAATTATAGCCGGACCATCATAAAGAAATTTGCCAGAGGAGAGGATTCCATTCTAAATATTTTTGCCATGGCTTATCCACCGGATTCTGTAGGTAAAAAGGGATTCAAAAGTGGACGAGCAGGAATTGCTTTAGGTACTTCTCTTAAAATAGCAGGAATACGCAAACATGGAGTGACCGGCCATTGGCGATTTGCCGCCTTGATGAATCATGAGATTGGTCATATTTTCGGTCTTCGTCATTCGTGGTACAAAAACGATGGCTGTGAAGATACACCTCCCAATGCCAATTGCTGGAACTCATCCAAGGAAGAAGGTCCGTGCTTCGGTGTTACTTCGAACAATATGATGGATTACAACAACCAGCAAATTGCCATTACTCCTTGCCAGATCGGCGTGATGAAAAAGTATATGCATCGCGAAACTGGTAAAGCGAGAAGATTACTTATAAAAGATTGGTGTGATTACAATCCCGAAAAAAGTCTGGTCATAACTGAAGACATTGAACTGAATCGTGCCATTGATATGAAAGGTGATATAATAATAACCTCTGGAAATTCATTGCGTCTTTCATGTCGGGTACATATGCCCAAGGGAGGTAAGATCATTGTCGAACCGGGAGCCAAATTGATCCTAAATGGTTGCAAACTACACAACGATTGTGGGGCAACCTGGGGTGGTATCGAGGTGCAATCAAAGGGAGACTTGAAAGGAGAGATTGAATATTTAGGCAGGGTGAAAATTGAAGGGTTGAAGGAAGAGGGAGAAGAAGAGTCTTGATTTTTCATCTACAAGGATTGAAGGGGGCAATGCGGGAATGTTGAAGGGACTAAATGCTTGAATGCTTAAATGATTGAATGATTGACTGGTGGAGTTTTATTTATTTTAGGAATGAAAGAGAAGGAGAAACCCAGGCTTTCTAGGTTATCGGCAATCATGACTCAACTTCGATTCAGTAAAATATTTACTTGTAAGTATTTAGCGGAGAAAAATAACGTAAGTACCCGAACGATTTATCGAGATATTTGCACGCTGGAACAATTTGGAATACCTGAAAAAACTGAAGAAGGAAGGGTATTTTCAATCATTAAAATATTTGGAATCGGTTAAAATAACCTTGTTTACCAAAATCTTGAATCGTTATCAATTGCTTTTTGTTATCCAATCTCCATATTTTACGAAGATTTTGTTTTAAGATATTCTCAAATAAACGCTACCTTATTGAATCTAAAAAATACGATCCATGGAGCACTACGAAAAAAATAAAGATTACACGATCAGCCGTAGAAATTTACTGAAATTTGGAGGCCTTACGGGATTGGCACTGGCAACAGGCGCAAACACTCTGAAAGCGTCACCTTCAGAATTGGTTGATAAAAGGAATAAGCTATTCGTTCCTCCTTACAAACCCGCAGATGGAATTGTACGTCTTTCTTCGAATGAAAATCGATATGCGCCTTCTCCAGCCATTCGCCAGGCGATGATCGATGCGATGGATAAAACGTATCTGTATTCTCCTTCGCATTATAAGACCTTGGTGAATAAATTGGCAGAAAAGGAAGGTGTACCAGCAGATCATATTTTATTGGTTTCCGGATCTAATGAAGGGCTGAGACTTACTGGGTTGGTCTATGGTCGGAATGGTGGTGAAATCGTAACGGGTACACCTACGTATAAGGCATTGCTTTCTTATGCCGAATCCTTTGGTGGGAAAATAACATCTGTTCCTTTGGACATCAACCTCAAATACGATCTCCAGGCATTGGAGGCGAAGATTACGAATCAAACTTCCATGGTTTTTTTCTGCAATCCGAATAATCCGACCGGTACCATTGTGAATGGAAATGATGCATTGGAATTCTGTCGAAGAGCTAGTGAAAAGACATTGGTGTTCTCCGATGAAGCATACTGTGACTATATTGAAGACAAGAATTATCCTACGATGGTTCCGTTAATCAAAGAAGGAAGGAATGTCATTGTATCGCATACCTTCTCCAAAGTCTATGGAATGGCCGGAGTTCGTGTGGGTTATTTAATCGCAAGGCCTGATATCGTCAATATGTTGAAACCTCGGGTTATGGGTTATGTTAATATGATGGGGTTGGCAGGTGCGGTTGCTGCTCTGGATGATTCGGAGTTCTATCAGTATTCGTTACAGAAAAATCAAGAAGCCAAAGAAATGATTTATCAAGTTGCGGATGAGTTGGGCATGCGATATGTAAGATCTCACACCAATTTTGTGTTTGTAGAAACGGGAATGGACGCATCGGTATTGGTGGATCGGATGTTGGAACATAACGTGAGAGTTGGAAGGCCATTTCCACCGCTTAGTAAATGGTGTAGAGTGAGTACGGGGACAGCTGAGGATATGGAGAAGTGGGCGGAGGCTATGCGGAAGGTATTTGTATAGGTACGTTTAGTTTTATCCCAATAATTCCATTTTTGAAAAATTCTGGTTTTTGGGATACATTTATATACGTTGAAAATCTATTGGCCAGTTGTTAGCGCATGGTTTTGAACTTATTTGTCTGTGGGTTATTTGGCGAAATAGGTCTGAGGATTTTTGTATGAAATTTCTATTCTGTCTATTTAACAATTCATAAGCAAATGATGCACATGGCATTTGAGGAATAAATCAATTGTTTTGGATGGTATGTTAGCTCTAAATTTCAAAAAATGAATCTATCTGAAAAATTTGAAAATCGATCGAACACAAAAATTTTGTCTTTGGATGGCGGTGGACTCAGAGGTATATTAACGCTTGGTATACTGGAAAAACTTGAAGATCAATTAGATACTCGATTAGGTAGTTATTTTGATATTATAGGTGGAACAAGTACAGGGTCCATTATTGCAAGCGGGCTGGCTACAGGAAAATCTGTCAGTGACATGATAACGATGTACAAGACTTTGGGTAAGGACATATTTGGCAAATCTAAAATAGGAATGTGGACTAGGGGATGGACAAATTTTCGAGCTGTATATAGGGAAAACTATTCTTCCAAAAAATTAGAACACAACTTAAGAAAAAAAGACGCATTTTCGAATATCACTTTGGGAGATCAAAATGAAATAAGATGTGGGCTTGTAATCAACTCTAAGAGAGCGGATACCTACAGTTTATGGTCAGTAGCAAATCACCCGGAAGGTAAATATTATGAAGCAAATAAGGATTTGAAGCTATGGCAGTTATGTAAAGCAAGCTCTTCAGCTCCATACTTCTTTAAACCTACTCAATTAGTAGTCAAATCTCGAGAAGGTGATTTAATACCCACAGCATTCATAGACGGTGGCGTTAGTTTGGCAAATAACCCAGCATGGCAACTCTTCCTGGTAGCTACCAATCCCAGTTATGGATTCAAGCGAGCTTTTGGTGAGGATAATATGCACATAGTATCAATTGGTACGGGTAAGGGCAGAAAAAGAGAAGACCCCAAGACGCTTTTAAAAAAGAGAGCTATTGCGTGGGCATCTTCTATCCCCGATTTATTCATGACGGATGCTTTAGAAATGAATGCCATAATTATGAATGCGTTTGGAAAAAATTTAGGTGATAAACCATTTATTGACAGTCAGTTTAAAGCAATGGACGATGTTAAATATCTAGAAAAAAAATTATTTTCCTTTGAAAGATATGACGTCAAATTCACAAAGGAATCTTTAAAAGAATTAGGTTTTGATCTTTCGGATAAGAAAATCGAGTCTTTGCGTCAAATGGATCATGTGGAAAATATAGACCTTCTTCTGGAAGTGGGTCGGGCATATTCTGAAAAGCTAACGTTTAAAGTATAATGCCACCTCTAAAAACGTATGACCTCTTCGATTCTATTACATGGAAACTCAACTCTAACTGGACTTTTTTTGGTAGAATTTTAAAGGAATATCCTAACTTCAAAACTAGAAATTAATGACATGCTAAATAAAATATTCATTTCGTATCATTTCGATGATCAGGCAAGACAATTGGCGAATAAGGTTCAACGATTGGTAATCAGTCACAATTTGATTGCTGTTACCGGAGAAAGACTTGGCGGAGAACAATTAAGTAAGGGCGTACAAAATAGAATAAGTGAGTGTCAGGCCATCATAATTATTCTTACCAAAAGAGAAGCAGGAAAAACAAATGATTGGGTAAAAGACGAACGAGCATTTGCCAAAGGAAAGAATCTTGAGGTTATAACCCTAATTGAAAAAGGTCTAGATGACAAAGGCATGTTCACCTCAATGGAAAGATTGAAAATAGATTTTAGCACCAACGATTATAAATTGTTGGAACTATCGGAAGAAATTGGAATATGGAAGGGTAAATTGGGTTCATTAAAAAAACTGCTCATCAGACCTAAAGATATCTCCGAAAAGATATCAAATTCAATTGCAACCCATCCTATCAGATATCGAATCTGGAAATCGGAAGATTATAATTCGAGGGTAGAGCCTACATGGGAACCGATTACGCCAAGGCCAGAAGAAGGTGGAGCTACTCTATTGATTCCAAGGGTACGTGAAAGTGATCTTATAGAAGTGGAAGCAACCGTAAATGCCGGAATTTGGGGATCTCCTGCGGCCAATCATAATGTAATCGTTGAACTAAAGAAAAAACGATAAAATGGAACCTACAAAATATTCAGTTAAACAAAGTTCAAAACCAGATACGGCGTCTGAAAACTATTGGGATTGGTCTGTATGGATTGATGCGTCACATGAAGATTTAAATAAAATAAATAGCGTCGTTTATATCCTACATCCTACATTTAAGAACCGTGTCCGAACCATAGCTTCAAGAAATACGAAGTTCAAACTTCGTTCAAAAGGCTGGGGTGAGTTTAGGATTTATATACGAATCTATTTTAACGAAGAGGGACTTGAACCGTTGTATCTGACACACGATCTTAAGCTATTCCAAGATTATTCTTCGTCAAAATCAAAGGTATTTATATCCTCTCAATTCATGGATAAAGAAAAAGCCAAGGACCTGAAGGATGAATTGACAAAAGAGAATTTTGATGTGTTGGCCGTGGATGACCTGAATACAGGATCAAACATATTTGAATCCATTGAGAATCGAATTGCAGAAAGTGATATTATGATTGTATTGGGAGATACCTTCACCAGATATCAAATGCACGAATTAAATTCAGCATTGGAAAAAGATAAAGAAGTATTCATTATAAGTGAAGAAACAAATGATGATTACAAGAACATCAAGCATGTAGACTCGATAGAACAAATGGTTAAAACATTAAAATCAAAAAAAGAGTAGTGAAGGAGATTGGTATGCATCATTATTCGTACATCTATATGCTACATCCACAGAAAATCTTGTTTACACACTCTTAAGGACCACTCAAGGTTTGGAAAAATCATCTTCAAAATTTAAGACAACGTCGTTGATTCGCTTTTTTGATTTATCTGAATAGCGGAATACTAAATAATGAGTTCTTTTCAATCCATTCCTTCCTATTCTTTTAAAATCAATAGCATCGGAAACTTTGAAAGGAGCTATTGTCCATCTTGGCATACACATTTACATGGAGCAGAGATCCACAGGAACATTATATATCCATCCTGTATTTTTCTTCTGGCATCGTGAGTACTGGGTCAAATCCATACTATCCTTTTTGACCGTTATTGCATAGAAAATATACTATACTTACTTTTGCAACTATAATTTTTATAGTACATAAATTTTAATCAACATGACGTATTATTCGGTATTAGATGTAACCCCAACCACCGACGAATGGATTCCAGATTATCTACCCACTGCAAATAAATTGGTAGCAAAGCACGGAGGAAAATATCTTGCCAGAACGGCTTCTCACGAACAAGTAGAAGGCAATACCAATGAAGCAGCATTAAGGATTATTATTGAGTGGTCCTCTAAAGAAGCAGCATTGGCATTTATGAATGATCCAGAATATACCCCTCACTTAAAGGCAAGGACCAATGGCTCTATCAGCCATCATTATTTAATTGAGGCAAAAGATGATCTGACATAACTGTGTGACTGGTCAAAAGTTTAATCTTTAAATTATTCAAACGTATCCAATGAAAACAATTTTAATAACAGGTAGCACGGATGGGATTGGCAAATTGGCAGCGATCAAATTGGCCATGGACGGATACCAATTAATTCTGCACGGTAGAAATCGAGAAAAGCTTGAGCAAATAATAGCTGAGGTCAAATCAACATCAAAAAATGAAAGAATAAGCGGCTTTGTCTCGGACTTATCGGATTTTGAAAGCATCCAAAAAATGGTGACTGAGATAACTGTTGAATATGCTAAACTTGATGTTCTTATCAACAATGCTGGGGTATTCAAAAGTAAAATTTCACACAATCAAGATCATTTAGATATTCGGTTTGCGGTTAATTATTTCGCACCGTATCAATTAACCAACAAGCTATTACCACTGCTCAAAAGCAGCAAGTCTCCACGCATCATCAATTTGAGTTCGGCAGCGCAAGCACCCGTATCGCTAGATGCATTGATGGGTAACGTACAACTTTCGGCACAAAATGCATACGCACAAAGCAAACTCGCTTTGACCATGTGGAGCTTTTATCTTTCTCAACAATATGATTTTTTAAATGTCATTGCGGTAAATCCCGGTTCATTGCTCAATACTAAAATGGTTCAAGAGGCATATGGACAATATTGGAGTTCAGCAGATAAGGGTGCTACCATTCTGTATGAACTAGCTATTTCCGAAACGTATGCCAGCAGCAGTGGAACGTACTTTGACAATGACCGAGGCACATTTAATCATGCCCATAGTGATGCGTATAACCATGAAAAAGTGAATCGGTTGATTTCCATCACTGAAAAGGTATTGAACGATTAATGGACGCTTTCACTAAAATAGCAATCCAAGACAAGCTTACCCTGGGTCTGGTGTTTCCTTTAGAAGCCTATAGTGGTTCGATTGCTACAATGGACCATCAAGAACGTCTTGCCCAAAAAGCAGAAAAACTAGGATTCAAAGCCCTTTGGTTTCGGGATGTTCCCTTCCACGACCCCACGTTTGGTGATGCAGGACAATTGTATGATCCATGGATTTATATGACTCATATCATGAATCATACCGATAAGATTACGTTGGGATCGGCAAGCATCATTTTGCCATTGCGTCATCCGGTACATGTCGTAAAATCAATTCATAGCTTGCAACGACTTTCAAACGGAAGATTAGTTTTGGGTATAGCATCGGGAGATCGGCCGATAGAGTATCCCGCATTCAATCAAATACTAGAACATAAATCAGCGCTTTTTAGAGACAGCTTTTTCTATATCAAAGCCTTGCAAGGAGATTTTCCAAGATACACTTCAAAGCACTACGGTGAAGTAAACGGGGGTATCGATTTGCTTCCAAAATATGGTCATAAAACGCCGATGCTCGTAACCGGACATTCTGGTCAATCTTTGGATTGGATTGCTGAACATTCTGATGGTTGGCTGTATTATCCAAGAGATTTCAGAACATTGCAAGTGGTAATGCAACGATGGAAGGACGCGTTAACAAAAGTAAATGTAGATTGGAAACCCTTCATGCAGTCCTTATATGTAGACTTAACAGCAGACTCTAAAATAAATCCTTCCCCCATCCATCTCGGCTTTAAATCTGGAACAGAATATTTAAATGCTCATCTCAAGTGGTTGGAATCCTACGGTGTAAACCACGTGATTCTAAATTTAAAATACAGCTCAAGACCAGCGGAAGAGGTGATAGAAGAAATAGGAGAAAGGGTCGTTCCTAATTTTGCCTGAGTTTGTCAAATTGATAGAACAATCATTGGGAAAATTTGATAGATCTCTCATTACCAGAATAAATAGGTCAATTATATTTAATTCTATCGTTAAGATATTATAAATCTTGCTTAACATGATGATGACTCTCCTATCTTTGTGCTAAATTTTCAATTACTTTGTTCGGAAGCAAAAGTTATGAACAACTAGTTTATTCAACTTTTAACAACTCCTCCAATTCGAAAACCAATACTGTGATCTTATTAGACAACACACAATGATTACAATTCAAAATAAAAGAAGGAAGATCGAAAATATTCAAATCGAGTTTCCAGATGCCGTCATTATTGATGTCACCTCAAAAGGAGCACTACCATGGGTGAAATTCAGCCCCTTCTACCCGATTGGAAATATACCAATTCCCTTTTCAGAAAATCGATACGCTCAATCCGTAGAAGGAATTTGGCAAGGATTAAAAGTATTTGAAAATCATGACATTGATCAATCCAAATTCGAAATAATATCCATGAAAGGGTTGAAACGAACAGTACGCAAATTTGGAATGCCACATGGCCATAGAAAAGGCGTAGATGGAAATGATTTGCTTGATTACATCACGGCAAGAAAGTTGATTTATCTGCCTGTGTACAAATGGGTATTGGATCATTCTTTGAAGAGCGAAATCCATGAACTGAAGACCATTTCCAAAGATAAAACGCTAGTTCTTCTGGATTATGAAACCAATGGTGATGTTGAAAATTCTAAAAAGCCGTTATCGCATGCCCATCTGGTAAAAATGAGATTGGAAGAATCGTTTTGACTTAAAAGAATCTATCTAATAGTATCTTGCGCTCAGAGGAATCTAAAAATTTGTGAAGGTTAAGAGCCTTATCTTTATTACCAAAACAAAAATTAAATAAGATGATACCTATACACAGTGCGTACAATACTGCAGAAACATTTGTTTTTCCAGATGCCATTACGTTGAAAATTTTATTATCAGGCAAATACACGAATGGCAATCAAGCCATTTTTGAAGATATTGTCCAACCCGGAGTTGGTCCTGGGAGGCACATCCATCACAATCAGGATGAAACTTTTTTCTTTTTAGAAGGAGATTTCATAGCGGAAGTTGATGGTAAAATGTATGAGTTCAAACCAGGAGATGTAGCCTTCGTACCTAGAGGAACTGTTCATGCATTCAAAAACATAGGAAAAACGACCGGAAGGCTACGCTATATTTTTTCACCCGCTCATAACATTGAAGAAGTGTTTAGAGCATTTTATAAGGTTTTGGAAGAAGGAAAATTGACCTTGGATAAAATGACTGAAATTTCTTTAAAGCATGGACAAGAATTTGTAGGTCCTCCTTTATAATTCAATAAAAATGGATGGTAAAATTGGAATACAAGAAATTATACGTGACTATTACAATGTCTCCAAAAATTCGATGGAGGCGATTATTAAGTATGTAGAATTTCAAACACTCTCCAGCGGCACCTCATTCATTAAGTCAGGTGTTCAAAACGAATATGATTATTTTTTGCTAAGTGGAATTTGTCGGAGTTATGTGGTGAACCAAAAAGGGGAAGACATCACTATTTCTTTCTTTCAAAACAGGACTGTTCTAACTCCAAACGTAGCCAGGACGTTTAAGAACCAATCAACTATGACCTTTGAGGCTTTAACAGATATTGAAATAGGAAGGTTCAAGGCGATTGAACTGGTCAAACTTATGCGAGAGATTTCTGAAATGCGCAGTTTTGCAAATGCTGTTCTACAACAAGAATTAATCCTCAAATCGAAAAAGGAATTATACAATGCTTCACTAACAGCAAAAGAAAGACTAAAAATCTTCAGACAACAGTTCGATTCACTAGAAAACCTTATCCCTCATCCCATCATCGCCTCTTATTTAGGGATAACCAATATTTCATTGAGCAGGCTAAGAGCAGAATTGGCCAAAGAGTAAATCGCTTTTTATCAATTGTTAATGGAAAACTCTTGAATGTCATCAATCTTTGTACAAATATTGAAAACAAGGAATGATGAAGTATATAATCTATTTAGCATTTCTATGTTGCGTTTCATTTTGTACAACTAAAAAAGAGGTATACCACATGAAAAACCTGGATCATCATCTGCAATCCTTAGTAGATAAAGACAAAACCCCCTCTGTCTCCTATTTACTATTTGACAAGGATCATATCATTCATTCCCATAGATCTGGATATGCTGATATTATTAGCAATAAAACGATTTCTGAAAACTCTACCTATTGTGGTTTTTCAGTTACCAAAACCTTTACAGCATTGGCGATTTTACAGTTGACGGAAAAAGGAAAACTTAAATTGGATGATCATGTAGATAAATATGTAAACCACCCATACACTAATGATATTACAATCAAGCAGCTTTTATCTCACTCTGCTGGTATTCCAAACCCGCTTCCTTTGAGATGGGTTCATTCTCCGGAAGAACATCAAACATTTGATAGAAACGAGTTTTTTAATCATTTATTTATGAAAAACTCCAAATTGAAATCCTCTCCCAATGATAAATTTAACTATTCCAATCTCGGATATGTTCTCTTGGGTCGAGTCATTGAAAACATCTCTGGACTGAGCTATGAAAAATACATTCATGCAAATATTATCGATCAGCTAAACATAGATCAAGGAGATCTTGGTTTTCTAATTAATGACCCTGACAATCATGCAAAAGGATATCAAAAAAGAGGCACCTTTATGAATTTTGTATTGGGTTTCTTAATGGATAAATCGAAGTACGTAAATCAAAAAGAAGGAAAATGGAATTCGTTCCACGACGTGCTTCTTAACGGCCCTTCTTATGGTGGGTTGATTGGAACAGCAGACAGCTTCATGCGCTATATCCAGGAATTTTTAAAAGCTGATTGCGGCCTGATCTCGGATGAAAATAAGAAACTCTTATTTACCGAAAATATAGCGAATTCAGGAAAGAACACAGGAATGTGTTTGTCTTGGTTCAAAGGAGAACTAAATGGTAATATCTATTACTCACACGCCGGTGGAGGAGCCGGATACTACTGTGAGATACGAATTTACCCTAATAAAGGAATTGGAAGTGTTGTCATGTTCAATCGATCCGGAATGAGCGATGAACGCATATTAAATAAGTTTGACAAATTCTATTTCGATGGTGAAAATCTATAATGATCGATTTTATAGCAACAACATGTTCTTAATTCTACTTTAAGTCACTTAAATATTAAAACCTCTAAAAATCTTATCAATAAGACATTCACAAAAAAGGATTGCACGCTCCAACATAAAGAAGCAACCATACGTTTTCTTTTGGTCAAAACAATCCAAAATTTTATGAAGCTTAATTGCTTACTCCTTTCAATTTTCATTTCTCTTTTTTACGTTGCTTGCAAATCGGATACAGTACCATCCAACGACTATTCCTTCTACCACCAACAGACTACCAACGCCGAAACGTGGATAAGCCAGGAGGAATATCAAAAGGCATTGTCTGTCTATGATGATCTTATCGCTCAATATGATTTTGTATTTCTTCGGGAATATAAGATTGCAGCCCAACTATCCCTTTATATTGGTGAGGAAGAAAAAGCAATCACTTACCTAAAAAAAGGAATCGCCAATGGCTGGAAACTACAGTCACTTAAAAAAGACGACTTTATTGCTAATCGACTAAGCGCGTCTCAATGGCAAAACTTAGAAGAGGAAAACTCAACTTTACATAGCCGATTTTTACAACGCATTGATCTTACTCTAAAAGCCCTCGTAAAATCCATGATTGACGCAGATCAAAAAATTGCATTGCAAGTTTCACAGATCGAAAATGAAGAGAACCAAGAAGAGATTTTCCTGAAATACTTCGCTCCGCAGAGTAAAAAACATCTTCAAAAAACCACTGAAATACTCGAAGAATCTGGCTACCCTGGTGAACAGCTTATCGGCAACAATTTTTGGATGTCAACGATCTTAAGTCATCATAATTCCATTGCGTTTGACTTTCTAAAAAACGATAGCCTTTATCCAAACATCCGACCAAAACTTTTTAAGGAACTAAAACAAGGACGGATCTCACCTTATGAGCTGTCATTAATTGAGGACTGGAGAATTGCGGTGAGCTCAGAAAGAGAAGGTACAGGCTATGGATATGTTGTCGCTCCAAAACGTAACAATCTTACTCAAGTAAATCAAAAACGAAAGGAAATTGGACTGAGGCCTGTCGAATTGAGAAATACGTTGGTTGATATCGAACGTAAAACGGGAATGAATTTTTACTTGCCTGATTGGATAGATGATAAAATCGCAATCGAAAATGAATAGTTAATCTTTTTTCAATCCAATCCAACTTAGAATTGTAAATTTAGTCAGTGAAGTTATCCAAGAATTCCGATACATACCGTACCAGAAGGCTTGTGTTTGTTGGCAAAGCTTCCCGTGGTTCCTCGGGGACTGACTATTTTTCTTTGTATAAGCCTTTCCTATAGGATGAATGGGCGATCGAGGAAAATCAACTTAGTTGGCTTAGTGAGTGAACCGAAAGCAGATTTTTCGGCGTATTAAAGATCCAATAGACAGACCGCTTTTGGTGATCGGTGTTGAGCAAGTCTTTAGATAACTTTATTATTAAACTGTGGTACTTTATCATAAAAATTGTGCCGTTGAGATCAGAAGTAGCTGGTACAATTCCACATTTGTATTAAGATCAAAATCAAAACTCCATGTTAAAATCAACACTACTTTCTCTGTGTGTACTATTCTTTGCAAAGCACTCTTTAGCGCAATGTACCTATTCCACATCCCATTCTTACGAACGCACTATCTCACCAAGTGATTTCGGTGCGGTCCCCAATGATACGGGAATGGATCATGAAGCGTTTCAATGTGCAATAGATTCCGCGGCAGCCAATGAATCTCTTAATCTGTATATCGAACCCGGTCTGTATTACTTTGGAGACACAGTATTTCTTTCTTCCAATCTGATCTTGGACGGGCATTTCAAACAAACCACGATTATGCCGGATACAAGCTATAAAGACGATGGCCCACTTTTCTCCGTGGATGAAAGTTCGAACAGACTGGAAAATGTATTGATTACCGGAATCGTATTTGATGCGGATACTTCAGCCGCTCCCATCTGGGGCTACAAAAACATGCGAGTCACATTAAATGATTTTACGATAAGTAATTGTGAATTTATAAACCTCGATGCAAATCTCTTTTTCACCAGCTATCAGGCACGAAGAGCAAGAATTCTAAATAATGTTTTTGATAATATCGATGAAGGTATCGACAGTACCAATCTGTATGGTTCAGTGCATCTGGCCAGTTGCTCGGATTGCATTATCGATGGTAATGAATTTAGCGGCATGGGCTTTGTAGGCAATGGATCCTTTACCAATCATGCACTAACGAACAACTACTTTCATGACATTGGCGAAACCAGCATTTTTTATCGCATTACAGATACCACCCATCATCTTATTATCAATGGGAATAAATTCGAAAACATAAAGAAAATAGATGGTTGTAAAAGCTGTATTCTAGTAGAAGGATTCAATAAGATTGCAAATCTGTATCAACTTACTGTAAACAACAACACCTTTAGGGATATCTGCACGGCAATGACAGCTGGAGGTGGCGACGAAAACGTGGAGGCCATTCATGAAGAACTCTACATTGAAGGTCTCTCCTTTCAAAATAATCTCTTAAATGGTGCAGATTATGATTTTGAGGAAGGCGATGGTGATGATATCAATGGCGGTGTAGGAATCATCATTCGTACTGGTGATGATGAACCCGTGGTGAATGATGTAATCGTTTCCGGAAATGTCTTTGCCAACTTCCGGACCCCGGGTATTCGGATGGGTGCCGCCGATTTCATTATTTCTGATAATATTATCGATCATACAGGAATTCAAGATTCACTATCTTCAAGTCAGATGTCATTTCACAGCGGTATCCTAGTCTATAAACGCGCCACAAGAGGAGTAATTCAAGATAATCTTATCAAAAATATTGGACCATCAAATATAGACACTACACGATCTTCTGCGGGAATTGCCATATTTAATCAATCTGCAAGTGATATTACCATTCGCAACAATACCATAATTGATACCCGCCAATACAAAATGAAAAAGTCTATTGCCCCAAGAGGCTATACGACCTATGGCATCGATGTCAACGCCGACGGAACTGCATGCGAAAACATACTTATCGAAGGGAATGTCATAAAGAATATGCAAGTGCTACCAGTGATCGGAGCATCGGGATCAGGGAATGCCACCAATCAATACTTAAAAAATAGTACCGATCAAGAGATGATGCTGGTGACCAGCAGTTTCGCGCTGGATCATTATCAGGCCGAAGTAGGTTTTGCCTTTGCCGGGATATTCAGTTCAATGGTACCAGGTCCAACTATTGTCGCCACACTTCCAGCCGGATATGAAGGTTATACTTTTGGACCTTTTCTTACCAATAATTTTCAATCTTTTGAATTGCATCTATCGGGGAGTGATCAGTTTCTTAGTGGGGCAAAAAAAGCAACCTTAACGCCTTACACCATGACCTATGCGAAATGTTTGAAAGACGGATTCTGGAAATTAATCAAAGAGTAAGAAGTTAATCAAAACATAGTATTTATACGTGTCATTGTACTGGAGTATGTTGGATTGGTGGTATTATGAGGTTTGAAAGGCATATCTTTCAATCATTAACTTCGGTTTGGACAACCAGGAAATCTTAACTTGTATTAGAAAGAGGATTTCAGATCTCATAGAGCCCAAAACAAGCATGAAGCACATCAAAACATTAAAAGAATATTGCGAATACATCCATATTCCTCCCCCGAAATATGATCGGTTTGATATTCGAAGTTTTGCGGAAAACATGCCTACGGTATTGCCTCAAGTCCCGCCATTTCGCCATGCCTTTTATGCCATTGCTTTAAAGATTGGAGGACAGGGAAAAGCGATTACCAGTCATTATACAGATTTTCCAGAAGGTTCAGTCCTTTTTTTCAATTCCCCTTTTCAAATTGTATCGTGGGACATTGCACCGGATTGGGAGGGCTACTACATTATGATGACCCAAGAATTTTTGAGCGACTCTCATTTGTATATGGATTTTTTGGATCAATTTCCATTCTTGAAAATCGAAGAAGCCATTCCTTTTAATATCAATATACAGGAGGCACAAGAAGCGTTGGAAATATTCGAAAAGATTCGACAAGAATATCACGGCACCCATGAAGACAAATTTGATTTTATCAACTCTTATGTCATTCTGCTTCTAAATCATGTCAAGCGATATTTCAACCGTCAACTTCAACCTAAGGAAGCCGATAAAGTAATGCGTTCTGCTGATCTTAAGCTGCTAAGCAGATATCAAAAACTGATTGAACTGCATCTCAGAGAAGAGGAAGAATGGAACTCTGCCAAAAATCTTCATTCGCCTTCCTTTTATGCAGATTTACTCAATGTACATCCCAATCATTTGAATGCAGTAGTAAAAAACATCTCCGGTAAAACCGCCTTACAACACATCCATCTTCACCTGGTACATCTTGCGAAATCGTATCTCACTCAAACCAACTTAAGCATCAAAGAAATTGCTTACCACCTGCAATTTGATGCGCCGAATAACTTTAATACCTTTTTCAAAAAACATACACTAATCACACCCGGAGCCTATCGAAAAAGGGCGAATCTTTGAAATTTATACTTCTTGGTTTGATTTGGTAATTCTTCTGCGTATTGCCCTGCTCTATCTTTGATTTATCAAAAATTAATTGATATGAAGAAGATAATTATTGGCCTTTTATACCTGTTTTCGTTAACCACAAATGCACAAGAAATGAATAAAATACAAGAAAGAATAAATGCCCTTTTCGTCGCTGCCGATCAGCACGATTGGGAAGAGGTAGAACAGTGCTTTTCAAAGACTGTAATCCTGGACTATACATCAATGACTGGTCAACCTGCGGCAAAGCTCAGCCCCAAGCAGATCGTTGAAAGCTGGAGATCGATCCTCCCCGGTTTTCAATATACACATCATCAAACTGGAAATTTCATCATTGAAGAAGAGGGTGGTCGAGCTGAAGTCTATTGTTATGGAACCGCTTTTCATTACTTGGAAAACGACAATGACCATATGTGGACGGTGGTGGGCAGCTATGATTTTGATTTGGAAAAAGAAACTGATACCTGGACCATCTCCAAGATGAAATTCAATTTCAAATTTCAAAACGGCAATCCAAATTTGCCACAGATGGCTATTCAGCGCCTGACCACAAACGAGACTCCCATATCAGCTGGACAAAGAAATAAAAACTTGGTACGTCAGTTTTTCAAATCTCTGGAGAACAAAGATCTAGAAACGCTGATTGGTTTATTCGCAAAGGATGGTAAACACATCAACCCATATCATTCCGGACTCTTTCCCAAGGGAGCGAACGGAATAGACGAAATCCGCTCTTACTGGACCCCCGTTTTCCCCGGTTTTGATCAAATGCAATTTCCTATTGAAGAACTCTATGCCATGGAGGATCCTACAAGGGTGTATGTGAAATATAAGGGGGTTATCAAACTGAAAGATGATGCGGGTTACTACGAAAACGAATATTATTCAACATTCAAATTCAATGCAAAGGGCAAGATTGTAGAATATGTGGAAATCTTCAATCCTATCACTGCAGCAAAAGGATTTGGGCTATTAGACAAAATAAAATAAATCAGATGAAAAAAATACTTATAGGTTCCATGGCAGTGATACTGCTCACAGCTTTTGCTTTCTCAGATAGTATCAATCCCATTGAAAACACAAATCGATCCTTAATTCAAAAACAAATTCAGATGAAAAAAATAAATTTTAAAAGTGAAGGCCTTACTCTGGTTGGTAATCTTTTTTACCCCGCCGATTTTCAGGAAAACAAATCGTATCCAGCAATAATCGTATCGGGAAGCTGGACCACGGTAAAAGAACAGATGG
Organism: Bacteroidota bacterium; assembly: GCA_039194925.1. Classification (GTDB taxonomy): domain Bacteria; phylum Bacteroidota; class Bacteroidia; order Chitinophagales; family Saprospiraceae; genus CAJXUU01. The sequence goes on along the minus strand of JBCCVV010000032.1, from coordinate 5,233 downwards.
CAGGACTCTATGCTCAAAAATTAGCAGAAACCGGTTACATTACCTTGGCTTTTGATTTCAGAAATTTTGGGGAAAGCGAAGGCGAACCTCGATTCTATGAAAGTCCATCATTGAAGAAAGACGATATAAAAAACGCCCTCACCTATCTCGAAAGTCTCCCCGAGGTAGACGGTAATAAAATAGGTGCTTTTGGAGTATGCGCCGGAGCTATGTATACCTTGATGGCCGCTTCAGAAGATGAGCGTATTCAGTCTGTAGTAACTGCTGCTTCCTGGTTGCACGATGCCGAAGCTGTGAAGATGTTTTATGGCGGAGAAGAGGGTGTGAACACAAAAATTGCCGCCGCTCAACAAGCTAAATCCAATTACGCTCAAAACGGAGTGGTGGAGTATATCCCTACAATTTCTACCGAAGATCGGTCCGCGGCCATGTACGGTCCTTATGATTACTACCTGAATCCGGAGCGTGGTGCCATAGATCAATGGAGTGCCGATAAGTTTGCCGTAATGTCATGGGAAGACTGGCTCACTACTGACCCCATGCCCACAGCCAAAAACCTAAACTGTCCTACATTAATGATCCATTCTGATGGAGCCGTATTGCCGCAGTATACCAAAAATTACTTCGAGGCCATCGCTACTACGGATAAAGAATTGCACTGGATAGAGACGGAATTGGAATCTCCTTTCCATCAATTCAATTATTACGACCAGGAAGAAGAGGTGAATGCAGCTGTTGCTAAAGCGGCGAAATGGTTTGCGGCTAAGATGTAATATAACCGCGAAGGGCACGATGCATCACAAAGGTTTCACTAAGAATACGTTTCAATCTTGGTGAAACCTTTGTACATCCTTTCTGCCTTCCTAAGTGCCTAAGTACGGCGGATGGGGTGAACCTTGTGGTTATAAATCTCCGTGTCCTCCAATTATCCCCCACCATTTTAAAAACTGCAAGAAATTAATCATTACCTTAGAAGACAGTAAAACCTTAAATTAACTGACACTGAACTAAGGCCATGAAATCCAAAATCATTGTAATCCTCTTACTTTTCTTTAGCACTTTTGCTCCTTCTCAAATCTCAATACAGGGTGTAGTCATAGTTGCGTCCACTGATCAACCCATTCCCTATGTCAATATTGGTATTCAAAAAAAGGGCTTGGGTACCGTTAGTGATTTTGATGGGACGTATACTCTAAGGGCGGAGAGCTATCAGGATTTAGTGATGTTTTCATCCATTGGCTATGAAGTAAGCACGATCTCAGTGGAACAATTACTCAAAGATGCCGATGTGGAATTGATGCCTATAGAATACACGCTACATCAAGTCGAAATCACGGCAAGTAAACTGGAAGGTAAAGAGGAGATTTTCGGCGTGAAAAATAAAAAACGCGGCTTGAGCATAGGATTTGGCAGTCGACAGCTGGGTACTGAAGTAGGTGCATTAATTCACATCAAAGAACCAACCTACGTCAAAAGTGCCAATTTTGTGCTGAATCATACCAAGGGAGACAGTCTGCTCTTCCGCGTAAATATTTACGATTACCAAGAGAACCAATTGGGAGAAAAGATTTTGAAAGAAGACCTGTTTCTCAAGACCAAACAGCGCAAAGGAGTTATTTCCATTGATCTCACGAGTTATGATTTGGTGCTGGAAAGGGATGTGCTCTTATCCCTGGAATGGATCAAAGATGACGATGGGCAAGGGAATGCGGACATTACATTTGATACGAAAAAGTCGCGTAAGTTGAGAGGCGTACATATCAAAAATACAAGTTTGGGTGATTTTGAATTGATGGGGCATATTAATTCAAAATTGAAGCCTTGTTTTTATTTTGTGGGGAAGAGGTTGAATAAATAGAAACTCTTTTTTATGATTTGATGAACTGTGGTTATATTAATGAAGCTGGAGAAAAGATGTAGAATTCGTTTAATTAAAAAAGCTGCACCGAGCAAATTATTTGACGGTCATGTTATCTTTGCTGCGGTTCGCCATATACACGAAGTCATTAAACCAATAAATAAAACATATGCATAGACTAATAACAATTCTTATATTTTTAATCATTTCATCCCCCATTTTTAGCCAACCGTTTATAACCACGTGGAAAACAAATAATGTTGGTCCATCCAATAACTCTTCTATCACAATCCCCACAACGGGATCCGGTTACAATTATGATGTAGATTGGAATAATGATGGCATCTATGATGAATTTGGGATAACTGGAGACGTAACACATAACTTCGGAACGCCTGGCACGTATACCATCGCTATCCAAGGTCAATTTCCAAGGATATTCTTTAATTTTTCCGGAGACCGATACAAATTAATTTCAATTGACCAATGGGGCAGTAATCCGTGGTCGAGTATGAAAAATGCATTCCATGGTTGTCAGTTGATGCAATTGTATGCTGTAGATGTGCCTGATCTTAGTAATGTGACCAACATTTCAAGTATGTTCAGAGATTGTGTGTCTATGGAAGATAATGATTTCACAAGTTGGGATGTCAGTACTATTGTAGATATGAGCTATTTGTTCTCTGGTTCTGGCTTTGAAGGTGATGTAAGCAACTGGGACGTAAGCAACGTGACCGATATGTCTCATATGTTTAGTGGTGATTTCAACGGAGATATTAGCACTTGGGATGTAAGCAATGTGACCGATATGAGTTATATGTTCAATTATATGGATGAATTCAATGCGGATATCAGCAATTGGGACGTAAGCAAGGTGACGAACATGAAGAATATGTTTCAACTGGCTACCTCATTTAATATTGATATCGGCAATTGGGACGTCAGTAGTGTTACGAACATGGATGGTATGTTTTTTGGAACCGAAGCATTTAATCGGGATTTGCACCTGTGGGATGTCAGTAGTCTGAACAGTATGGTTGAAATGTTTGGATCTACAATCGTCTTTAATGGGGATATTACAACTTGGGATGTGAGCAACGTGAGTGATATGCGATTTGTTTTTATCGGATCTCAAGCATTTAACAGAGATTTAAGTGGTTGGGATGTATCTAACGTTACGACCATGAGAAGGATGTTTCTCTTTGCAAATGCATTTGATCAGGATCTCGGCAACTGGGACATTTCTTCTGTTCAGGAAATGGACGAATTCTTCTTTGGTAGTGGCATATCACAAACAAATTACGACAACAGTCTAATTGGATGGGAATCTCAGGATAATACTCCTTCAGGGATTACACTCACTGGTAACGGACAATTATATTGCAATGCAGAAACAGCCAGAGCATCCTTGATTACGACTAAAAATTGGGATATTACGGGAGACTTACTCAATTGTAGTGCACTGCCCGTACATTTACTGAAATTTGATGCGCACCTTTTTCGTGATCACATAGCCGTAACCTGGGAGCCTCTCTTTGAAATTAACTTTGATCAATACATAATTCAAAAATCAATCGATGGTCGGGAATGGAGAGACTTGGAATCAATACCTGGTGAAAAATTGAATCAGTATCGCTACGAAGATTACGAGCCAAGTCCGGGAATCAACTTTTATCGACTAAAGCAACTTGACCTGGATGGTACATTTATGTATTCTTCTATTGCTCAATGCCTATATGAACCAAACGAAGTTTCAGTAAACATTTATCCTAATCCATCCTCCAGATTTGTCAATATTCAAATAAACGATATATCCAGTCAAGATTTAAAGTTGACAGTGATTAATATTTTTGGTCAAACCGTGTACAGCTATAGCAAAAGTGGAACTGTAGAGTCAGAACCTCTAACAATTGAGATTGCTACAAAAGGAATGTATCATGTAGTATCCGAGATTGGATCCAAAAGAATAATTACACCTTTACTAATAATTGACTAAGGAATACTGGTCTTAACAAGCCGTAAAGATGTTATCTTCCTGTTGATTATAAAGTCGCTTATAAAAGCCACTAGCACAATGTAATTAAGAGCAAATAGCCCTCAAACAAAATGAAAAAGAATCGATCCAAGCAATTATTTAGAATCGTATTATTGGTAGGCACCGTAATCTCTCTATTCTTTGTGCCGTGGCTTTTGGTTAAGGCATGGATACTCCCACTACCGGAAACCGTCCGGGACCAGTTGGATCAAGCCATAGATCACGGATTTGACGGAATGATTGTCTACGTGGATCAAGCTGGAGAGCCGCCACAGTATTTTGCTTCCGGATGGCATGATCGGGAAGCGAAGATACCTGCCAGATCAGATGCCTTATTTAAGATTGCCAGCATTAGCAAGCTTTATGATGCGGTAGCAGTTACGAAATTGGTGCGTGATGGCCAGCTTTCTCTGAACAAAACCCTCGCGGATTACCTACCAGAACTTGTGGGAAGAATCGAAAACGCTGAGAAAATCACGTTGAGGTTGATGATACAACACAGAAGTGGTATTCCTAATTTTACGGATGCTCCTGACTTTTGGGCAGACCCAACGGAGACCTATGAAGAAGGTCTTGCTTTGATTCTGGACAAGCCGGCCAACTTTGAGCCTGGTGAGGACTATGAATATTGCAATACGAATTATCTGTTACTCAATAAGATCATGGATGATGAGCTCGGTTATAGCAACTTTCAATTCATACAGGAAGAAGTTCTGGACCCATTAAAATTAAATAACACTCTCGGCCCAAAAAGCGAAGTAAATATGGACGATGTAATGAGTGGCTATCACGTAGGATATGAGTTTGATTTGAAGGCAGATGGACATGACATGTTAGCCACGGCAGAAGATGTGGGTATTTTTCTGCGGGCATTGAATGATGGATCTTTGTTTGAACCAGGAGAACAAGAAATATATGCCTCCATTTATGAATTTGAACACGGCGGTTGGGTTCCCGGCTACCAGAGTTTTGCAAACTATTACAAAGACATTGATGCCGTACTTGTAGCATTCTACAGCACCACTGATGCTAAATTGTACAATTGGAACTTGTCAGAAATCATTAATGGTAGAATTGTTAAAATATTGAAGAGGCAAAAAGACTCATAGCGATGTATACAAGCCATTCCCTCACATATACTGTCTTCGAAATTTTGGTACAGTCACTCGGAAGGAAATAAAAACTCCTATTACATTTATCACTAAACGAAGAAGATCTAAATGGCAAAAATTAAGAATATTAAAACCAAGATTAAATTATTAGGGTGGTATCAATTGATAGGAGGAATAATTGGTATTTCAGTGTCATTATCATTATCACAACCGATTTTAAATCCAGAT
>JBCCVV010000031.1:0-40303 GCA_039194925.1 Bacteroidota bacterium | reverse complement strand
ATTACAAAGAGGTGTTATGCCAATTTATAGTCTTTGTTAAGATCATTTTAGACTGTATGAAATTTCAACAAGATGGTTGAAATGGTAAAAAGCTTCAGTTCTCATTGTATTTATTTTAATTGGGGTAGGATATTCCGAAGAGTAGGGTGTTATTGAACGATTAGAACTCTTATAGTTGTTTTTGTCTATTACTTCTTTAGCTAGAAGTAGATATCAAGATTCTACTTGTTGTATGCCAGTTGACGAATTATTAGGGTGTTGATCACTGAAATAATCTACATATTGGACATTTATCAATGAGTATGGATCTACTGAAAATGTGCATATAGCATCTTGACAATCGCACGAGAACTGGTACACAAGTTTTTGAACACATCTCAGCCTTTCATGGCATTTAATCAATTATTTAACTCTAAAACTTATCAATGATGAGACTTTTTCAAAACATTCTTTTTATTCTTTTTTTACCGTTGTTATTAACAAGCCAAACTCCCAATTACGAATACGAACCAGTGGTCATGACCAATATGGGAAGTTTGCTAGGTTCTTATATTCCAGATCAAGTGCACGCCTATGCGCACGATGGATCCCAATGGGTAAAAATTCCTTTTCAAATTGATGAACGCGTTGCTTCACATTGGTTGAAGCCTTATGGTGATGCACCCGGTGCCAGCACGATACCCTCATGTTTTCCGAGTGGTACAGATCAAACGAAAGCGACACAATTGGGAACCATATTTTATTGTGATCCGACTACAAATATTGGTGCGGATATCAATCCCCTGATTGATGATCTGGACGAATTGGTTTTTATGTATAAAGATGCTGGAAGTTTTGTTGATCAAAGCATCACCCTTAATCCAACTGATGTAATCAATGCCGGATTACTAGAGTGTGTTCAGGTAGAGATTAAAAATCCAATAACTAGTGCATTGAACTATGTGTATTTATTTGCTGTATCTGGTACAATTTCGCAATCAACAGAGGATTACGTGAATTATACATTTAATAATACCATCATTAATTGTGATGTAGATGACTCTGAAACGTCTCTTGTTACCTCTCCTATTGGTAGTTCTAGTCAATCTTACTATGAATATGGTTTTAGCAGATCATGGGTGGCGGATTTTTTAACAATAGGTAATACTCCAGATTTAATTGATCGTAGAAAGTTTTTTCTTCACCCGTTGACTTGTAATCGAACAGAAGAAACAGCCAGTAGTGCGGAGAACGCTTTCATCGCAAATATAGATGGTGATGTTAGAGCGATTCGCTCTGTTATGGGCGCCAATAGTGGACCATTTACCGAGCGAACTCAAGCATTTTATCAACAGAAACATGAGAGTTTTACGCATTACCGCGTGCATGCATTCAATGGCAGTGGTGTTGGAATTTATGGTGGAGCGTACGACGTGTATGACTTTAACAGTAATATGGTCAATGGTGATGTCTTCTATGGCGGATCTTCTACCGGTGAAAATGTTGATGGCAACGGAAATGAATCCTTTGTGCAATCTACCAATAATCATCACAAGATACTGCCTCCATATCCCAAATCTCAGATGTTGACGTATATGGACTTTGAACATACCCTTCCACAAAGTCATTATTTGAGCAAAGAATATTATAACGATTCAGGGAGTGGAGGTTTTTTTCAACCCCTATGCGCAGGAGATGATGACCAGTTATATCTTGGGACGGTTGGATTTGGATTAGAGTTTATTCAACAGGTATGCACGGATCCATCTACAACTGGAAAATGTGAGGAGCCTTATGAGCTTATGGCCATACGAAATAATTATTTCTTGAATGATGATGTTGATTATCAATCGGATTTGGAATTGGCTTTGCAAAACGATTTGCTGTTGACATTTTCATCTACATGTCAAACTAGCGTTGTTTTCGGTTGTACAGACCCCAATAGCCACAATTATGACCCATTGGCTACGCAGGATGATGGAAGCTGTGAAACCTGTGACGATAATATCCAAAATGGAGATGAGGAAAAAGTGGATTGCGGCGGAATCTTATGCGTGCCTTGTTGTCAAAATGGCGTACAGGATATCGGAGAAGAAGGAATTGATTGCGGTGGTGATTGTCCAGAGTCATGTGATACAGATTGTACAGTAGTGACAGTTGATTTCGAAAATTTCAATATCAGTTGGGGCGATTGGTCTAGTGGTGGAATTTATGCAGATTTGGTCAATTATACTCCAGGTAATAGAGTGGTTAGAATTCGGGGGAATAGTTCTGCTGCTAACATTTCGTATACACTTGGGCAAGATTATGACTATATCAATTTAACCTTTATCTATCAAACGTTTAATTATACCACTAATTTTGATTTGCAACTTAGCCAAAATAGCGGATTGACCTGGCAAACGGTGGAATCTTTTAGTCCATCTAATTTTGGAATACAACAAGTTACATCAGCAAATATTTCCAATGTGACGGCTACGGATATGATTCGGATTCAGGGAACAGGTTCGTCCAATAACAGAAGATTGTATCTTGATGATATTGAGATTGAAGGATGTTCTTCTTCCGGAAATAAGTTGACAAGTACTTCCAATTTACTTCCAAAAAATTCTAAGATTATTGAATCTGTGAGTCCAAATCCATCAACGGGAATATTTACCATTCGTGCTGGTGCAGAGGAAGTAAAAGTGCTTGAAGTCTATGTATTCGCTCCTACAGGAAAAGTAGTATATCAAAACAAAGCATTTGTGTTATCCGAGGGCAACCAAGGTAATCTTGACTTAGCGCAATTGCCAGCCGGGAGCTATATTATGAAGGTGATTTCTGGAGATAGACAAAACTATGAGAAATTAATAATCGTACGTTAGAGGGTAGGAAATAAATTTTAGACATACTCTTAAATGAGAAGAGCGATAGAAATTCAATTCCTATCGCTCTTTTCCATTTTGCTGGATGAGTTATCCAACGGGTTATATTATCAATAATGCATTATACATCAACATTTGCATACTGTGCATTCTCTTCAATAAATGCACGTCGAGGAGGAACCTCATCTCCCATCAGCATAGAAAATACATCATCTGCATCAAGATATTCCTCGATTTGTACTTGTCTTAGAATTCTGGTGTCTGGATCCATCGTAGTTTCCCATAATTGCTCTGCATTCATCTCTCCGAGACCTTTATATCGTTGCGTTTTTATGGCGTTGTCCTCTGCTCCTCCAAATTGGGCAATGGCGTCGTTACGTTCCTGATCATTCCAGCAGTAAACTGATTTTTTACCTTTTCTAACCTGATAAAGCGGTGGTGCGGCAATGTAAATATAACCACCCTCAATAAGGGGCTTCATGTATCGGAAAAAGAATGTCAAGATCAAGGTTACAATATGACTGCCATCTACATCGGCATCACACATGATTACGATCTTGTGATATCTCAACTTATCAATATTCAATTCGCGCTGTCCATCTTTTTCCTCGATGCTTACGCCTAAGGCAGTAAACATATTTTTGATCTCTTCGTTTTCGTAGATTTTGTGCTCCATAGCCTTTTCTACGTTTAAGATCTTACCTCTAAGGGGTAGGATGGCTTGAAAGTGACGGTCTCTACCTTGTTTGGCCGTACCGCCCGCACTATCTCCCTCAACTAGAAAGATCTCTGAAATATTTGGATCTTTAGAGCTGCAATCTGAAAGTTTTCCAGGAAGTCCGCCTCCAGCCAAAACATTTTTACGTTGAACAGACTCTCTCGCTTTACGGGCAGCATGTCTGGCCGTAGCCGCAATGATTACCTTGTCAATAATCTTCTTAGCCTGGTCTTTATTTTCTTCGAGGTAGTATTTAAGCACCTCTCCCATTTTTTGAGAAACAATGGCCGTTACCTCAGAGTTTCCAAGTTCTCCCTTGGTTTGTCCTTTGAATTGTGGTTCTGGAACCTTTACCGAAACGACAGCAGTGAGTCCTTCTCGGAAATCTTCACCAGTGATGGTAATTTTTTGCTTGGTCAACTTATCTAGCAAACCGTTTTCGTCCGCATATTTTTTGAACTCTCTGTTTACAGCTCTTCGGAATCCATTTACGTGGGTTCCTCCTTCCCTTGTATTGATGTTGTTGACATACGAATGGATATGTTCTTGATAGCTGGAATTATATTGCATAGCTACCTCAACCTCCACATTCTCTTTGTCATCTCTACCGATCACATAAATAGGTTCACTGATAATTGAAGGTCTTGAAATATCCAAATGCTTTACAAATTCTTTTAGACCACCTTCCGAATAGAATGTTTCTGTCTTGAACTCACTTTCCGGTTTTCCATCTTCACCAATGTTTCCTTTCTCTCTTTCATCTGTCATTACAATGGTGAGCCCCTTGTTTAGGTAAGATAACTCCCGTGCTCTTTTCGCCAAGATCTCATAGTCGTAAAGTACTTCATCAAAAATTTCAGCATCTGGAAGGAAAGTAACAAATGTTCCAGTGATATCCGTATTGCCGATTTGTCTTACATCATATTGTGGTTTTCCTTGTTTGTATTCCTGTTCAAAAATCTCTCCTCCTCGATGTACTTCAACTCTCATATCTATAGACAGTGCGTTGACACAAGATACACCGACTCCATGAAGACCGCCGGAAACCTTATACGTATCTTTATCGAATTTACCACCAGCATGCAGAACTGTCATTACCACTTCAAGTGCAGATTTTTTCAATTTTTCGTGCATACCGGTTGGAATTCCTCTACCATTATCCTTTACAGTGATGCTGTTATTTGGATGAATGATAAGATCGATATGATCGCAGTGACCAGCCAAGTGCTCATCAATGGAATTATCTACAACCTCCCATACAAGGTGATGAAGCCCCTTCGAATCTGTACTTCCGATATACATTCCGGGACGCTTACGCACCGCTTCTAACCCCTCTAGCGCCGTAATATTCGACGCATCATAATTGCTCTTATTTTCACTCATATTTTACTTTTTCTTAATATTTTCCAAAGCGCTACAAAGATACGGATTTAATAGGTAAAAACGGTCTGAAATGAGGGTTATATTGAGGTTAAAATCCATGTAAAAATGGACAAAAAATATTGGAAACTTTAATGGTTTTATGCTTTAGATTTTATGAGGAAAAGTTAATTTAATTTCACCTGTTATGCGTATAACAAATGCCAGAAAATTGGTCATTGGTAAATTGAATTGGTCTTTTGGTCCATTATACTATATTATGTTGTTTCGTAAAGCTGATTCGATATATTTTAAACTCAGTTTAGCTTGTTTTATAGCTTTTTTAGTTCAATTTTTAGGTTGTATCAAATGATTACTTTTGCACATTAATATCGTAGATTATGGAGATGATAATAGAAAATGAGGATCATCTGGTTCAAGTTGCGGAGGCTTTTTTAGCTTTTGCCAGGGATGTTAAAGTTGCTTTTTTGTACGGTGATTTGGGAGCTGGAAAGACTGCTTTTGTCAAAAAAGTTGTTTCTGTCCTAAATTCAGAAGAAGAGGTTTCCAGTCCCACTTATTCTTTGGTCAATGAATATGCAATGCCCAAGGGAAGTCTATACCATATAGATCTCTACAGGTTGAATGATACACATGAGGCACAAGACATGGGTATTGAGGAATATCTTTATTCAGGAGAGTACTGTTTTGTCGAATGGCCGGAAATTATTGAGCATTTGATTGACGAGGCTGTTGTGATTAAAATTAAAGTGTTGCCTGATAATTCAAGGAAATTTGAAATAGAAATGTTAAATCCTTAATTGTTTCAACTTAAGATGCTAGATTTACATAGATGCATACAATACAGAATAATTATTTTAGACGATATATATAGAAGATGGGAAATCCTGCCTCTCCAGTAACTTTTTCAAAGTTTTTTGCTGAAAGTCAATTCGAAACACAAGAAGAGCGAGTTGCTGTGGGTGAAAGATCCAGAAGTGTTGTTATAGGTATTCCAAAAGAGAATCATGGGTTGGAAAATCGTGTTTCTATTGTGCCTAATTCTATTCGTACATTGATAGGTTTTGGTCATAAAGTTGTTGTCGAGTCTGGAGCTGGAGATCAATCTAATTTTAGCGATCATAACTTTTCGGAAGCCGGGGCAAAGATTAGTCACAGTAAAGAGGAAGTATTCAAATCGGATATTGTAGTTAAAATCGCTCCGGCGACACTGGAGGAAATAGACCTTATGCACGATGATAAGGTGATCATTTCTCCATTGCAATTACCTACCTTGGAGCAAGAATACTTTCTGAGATTAAAAAATAAAAGAATTACGGCCTTAGCTATGGAGTATCTTCAATCGGATGATGATTCGTTTCCGATTGTTCGTATAATGAGTGAGTTGGCAGGAATCGTATGCATACAGACTGCTGCTGAATATCTTAACAATACAGATGGAGGCCGTGGTGTATTACTTGGAGGAGTCAGTGGTGTTCCACCATCAAAAGTGGTGATACTTGGAGCAGGTGTAGTCGGTGAATTTGCCACCAAAGCTGCTCTTAGTCTTGGTGCGTCCATCCGAATTTTTGATAATGATATTTCGAAATTAATGCGAATTCAGTCTTCGGTTGGACGTCAATTGCACACCTCAGCAATCAATCCCGTTTATCTTGCATATCAGCTTATGAGTGCAGATGTGGTGATAGGTGCGATGCACAGTACACATGGTCGAACACCTATAATCGTAACTGAAGAAATGGTTTCGAAGATGAAAGAGGGTGCAGTGATCATTGATGTAAGTATTGACCAGGGAGGTTGTATTGAAACTTCTGAAATTACTACGCACAAGAATCCGACGTTTAAAAAACACGGTGTGATTCATTATTGTGTGCCGAATATTGCATCCAAGGTAAGTAGAACCGCTTCCGTAGCCGTAAGTAACATCATAACTCCGTTATTAATACAAGCAGGAAAACAAATTAATATTGAAGGATTACTGTATTCAAAACCAGGTATTCGAAATGGATGTTACACCTATAAGGGATGCAGTACCAATGAATATATTTCCAAGAGATTTGGTCTAAAATATACCAGTTTAGACCTTCTTTTGACCAGTAAATTGTAACAGGAATTTGAGAGCAACAGCAAAAATCATATCAATACTTTTTCATCCGTTGTTTGTGATTGGATACGTACTTGTTTTGTTGTTGAGCATCAATCCTTATCTTTTTGTAATTCAGGACGATCATGCAAGATTCCTTTTGATTTTTTCAGTTTTCATGCTTACTATATTTTTTCCACTGTTTTCGGTGTTCATGATGAAGATGCTGGACTTAATCAAGTCTTTTCAGATGGAGGAAAAGTCGGAAAGGATTGGTCCACTCATTGTCACTGGTACGTTCTACATGTGGCTTTTTGTCAATATTAAAGACAATGGAAATATTCCTGACGCCTTTAGTTTTTTTGTCTTGGGATCGACGATAGCCTTGTTTTTATCATTGATGCTGAATAGTTTTACCAAAATTAGTTTGCATACGGTAGGAATGGGGGGGCTGCTTGCAGGTACTTTTTTTATTCGATATTTTTTTAGCTATGATAGTTTTTTTGTGCATTTACCATTTGGAACTTTCAATGTACATACCAACTTGGTCCTTCTGATGGTAATCGTAATTGCAGGTGCGGTTGGAACCAGTAGGCTTTTACTTAAAGCACATCATTCAATGGATGTCTATGGCGGTTATATAGTAGGGATATTCGCTCAAATCATAGCGTTTAGAATCATGGTCGGATAGAGTCATGTCTTAATGTAATTTCCAAAGTCGCAACTTTTTTAGTTATGAACCTTTCCATAAAATTGATTTTCTTATTCTCTGTAATAATCCTTCCTAATCTTAATTCGCAGAAGCCTATGAATTCGAATTTGAACGATTTGAAAACAGCATTTGAAAAAGACAATAATGTCACGGCTACATACCAAGAAGCCATCGAGTTTTATGCAGCTCTAGATGCACAATCGGACAACCTTAAGGTAAATGAATTTGGAATGACAGATAGTGGATTTCCCTTACACGAAGTCATTATTACAAATGACGGGGTTTTGGATCCCAAGAATATCCGTGAAAATGGGAAGGCGATTTTATTTATAAACAATGCCATCCATCCTGGAGAGCCTTGTGGGGTGGATGCATCTATGATGTTGGCCAGAGATCTTCTAGTTAAGAGCGAAATGAAGGGATTATTGGAGAAAGTGAGTGTTGTGATTCTTCCGATCTATAATATCAGCGGTACCCTTAATCGTGGAAGCTTTTCCAGAGCAAATCAGAATGGACCAAAGGCATATGGCTTTCGAGGGAACATTCAGAATCTTGATCTCAATCGTGATTTTGTCAAAGGAGATACGGAAAATTCAAGATCATTCAATCAGTTGTTTAGTAAATGGAGCCCGGATATACTCATTGATAATCATACCTCCAATGGGGCGGATTATCAATACGTCATGACCTTGATTGCTACGCAAAAGGATAAAATGGAGCCAGCATTGTCAATGTATTTACAAGAAAATTTGTTGCCTGATCTTAACGCCAAAATGAAAGCAGGAAGGTATGAAATGACACCATATGTTTATGCTCGGAATACTCCTGATAATGGGATAGCTGGTTTTTTGGATTATCCCAGATACTCATCCGGATATGCCAGTCTCCACAATTGTATCTCATTCATGCCAGAAACCCATATGTTGAAACCATTTAAGGATAGGGTTTGGAGTACATATGATTTTATGGTTGCTATGTTGGAGCATATCGAAAAGAATGCTTCACAACTTTTGCTGGCCAGAGAAGCGGCTGTAAAAAGTACCAAAACCAAACCGATATTCAGCTTGAATTGGGAAATGGACAGGGAAAAGGTCGATACGCTGCTATTCAAGGGATATGAGGCAAAATATAAGCCCAGTGCAGTGAGTGGAAAGGAGCGATTGTATTACGATAGAAACGCACCTTATGAGAAAAAAATCCCTTTCTTTAATTCTTATAAACCCAATCTTGAAATAAATAAACCATTTGCTTATATCATTCCACAAGCATATAAGCGTATCATTGACAGAATGAAGAACAACAATGTGGAAATGTATAGATTGGCAAAGGATGAAGTTCGGGAAGTTGAAGTTTATAGGATAATCGACTACACATCAACAGATAAACCGTACGAAGGGCATTATTTACATAGCAATGTACGTGTTGAAAAATCTACTGAATCTATACAATATTATAAAGGAGATTATCTTATTTATACAAATCAGGCAATGAATAAGTATATAATTAATACCCTTGAACCTCAGGCACCGGATTCTTGGTTTGCCTGGAACTTTTTCGATGGTATTCTCATGCAAAAGGAATATTTTTCTTCTTACGTTTTTGAAGATTTAGCGGCGGACTTTTTAAAATCGAATCCTAACGTAAAACAGTTGCTTGAAGCGAAAAAAGAAGAAGACGCTGAATTTGCAGATAATGGTTATGAACAATTAAAATTTATATACGAAAGATCACCCTATTTCGAACCTACATATAAGAGATATCCAGTAGGGAGAATGATTGAAGATTGAAAAGATTTGGGAGGTATCATCGGAGTGAAGTAGAAGGATTGAAGAATTTATCCCGCTATATGTAATTTATGAATTGTCTATTCCAGCATAATCGAGGAATTACAATATTTGAAAGGGCTAAAGGATTGCGAAATTTTTGGCGGACAATTCATTAATTTTTACATTAAAATACTGTGTAAATCGCTATTTTTTTATAGTAAGCATCTGCGGATTATGGGGTCTTGGGGCAGAAGATTCGTTGGGTTGAAATTATTCGGAAAAAAATTACAATATGATGGCAACGAATTGCATTTTATATGGGTCTTTTGTGCGCAAACCACATCGTTTTTTCTAATTTTGCAGGTCGATTCTAACAATAAAATTTGTTCGTGAGAAAAATCATCCTAATAACTATCTTGAGCTACATCAGTGTGATGTCTGTTATTGGGCAATGTACGTTTCCAGACTATGAAGATTATGGGTTGAGATGTGAGGAAGCCAGATTTCTCTGTGGTCACGAATTGGATGGGTACATGGGCAGGTTATTGGTCGAAAAATCCCCTTTACCACAACCTTTTCCATTATGTGCCGGAGCGGGTCAAGCGGATAATATTCAGTGGTTTTCTTTTATCGCGGATGATTCTGTCTTGGAATTAACAATCAGCTACAGCAATTGTACAAACAACCAACTAGCTCCGGGACTACAAGTGGGCATTTTTTCCAGTTGTGATATGGATTCAGGCCATGTTCCCTTGGGAAGTATCTTTTGTATAGAAGGGACAGGGTATACAGACATTTCTGTTACACCCGATGCAATGGACATCGAACCTGGGCAGCTCTATTTGCTTTTTATTGATGGTTATGCGGGATCAACTTGTGATTTTGAAATTGAAGTAGTCAGTGGGGTTTGTACCGATTTGCCCGATACGACTCAAGAGTGTGAGATTGATTGCGGAGTTGTTGCAAATTATCAGGGAGACTTTGGATGTACAATGTTTCCGGACACGTTTTCATTTTTACCTTCAAGTCAGATTATCGACGATGTATTTGGATGCAATCCGATTGTTAATAATATAGAGTTGGATAGCATCATCTGCGTAGAATGGGATATTCAACCCAACGTTGGATTCAACTACATCTCTTCTTCCTTTGAGTATTTTGATAGTATTGGCGTAGTTCCAACGTTAATTGTAGAATGGACAGTACCCGGCACCTATACCATTGAACCTATTATTACATTCAATCCGCTTTACTCCAATTGTTCTGGTATATGTGGTTGTACGGACGATGTGGTCTTTACCATAGAGGTAAATGAATCAACTGTAAGTCAACTTCCGGATTTAGAAATATGCCCGGGAGAGTGTGTTGATTTTTGCAATACAACGTATTGTGATACGGGGATGTATGAATGCCGCGACAGAGATCAGTGTCTAATTGAGATTCAGGCTGTAGTAGAAAGAGCAAATGTGGAAATGGATGAAGGAGTGTTTTTCATTTGTCCCGGTGAATGTGTTGAGTTTCAGAATTTAATGTATTGTGATCCAGATAATTATGCTGTGGCTGACTCTGCTGCTTGCGATACTACCTATCTTTTTCAGGTAGAAGAAATAAATCTTTCGGTGAATTTAATTCAATCAGACGACCTGATTAATTGTACTATTCTGGAAGCGAATTTGGAAGGTGGATGGAATACCAATTTTACTGGAACGATACATTCAGCATGGATTTCTGAAAGTGGAGATACCTTGGTTAAGGATGCAGAATACACAACGCAGGAAGATGGTGTTTATACATTTATGGCTTGGCCCGAAGGCATGAAGTCTTGTGCAAATGCGATAACGCATACTGTAATTAAGGATGATGCGGTCCCTTCAGCAAACCTCTTTTCGCCCTTTTTGGATTGTAATAATCCTTCAGAGGCCATTACGCTAAATTCGCCAGACGATATATTGATGGTTAATTGGTCGGGTCCTAATGGATTTACTTCAAATGATGAAAATCCAATGGTGAATGAAGCGGGTATATACATGGTAACCATAACGGCTACCAATGGCTGTGATATAACGTTACAGACGGAAGTCGCAGCAGATTTTATTGAACCTGATGTTGAGGTCGATTTTGAGGATTTAACATGTTCTGAAGAGATACCTACTGCCAGCTATACTGCAAATAAAGACGTTTTATCACATTCCTGGATATTACCCGATGCCTCGACCTCATCAATAGACGTTTTGAATTTGAATACTCCTGGCAACTATTCATTGGAGGTCACTGGTGTTAATGGCTGCACTGCTACCCAATTTTTTGATGTGGCAGATCTTTGGTATGATCCATCTCTGTTTTTGAATGAAGATAAGATATGGAGATGCCTTGATACAATGATTGATTTAGATTTAAGCGCACAGGAAAAGCCAGGAATGAGGTATACTTGGACATCGTTGGAGGGCACAGTTCTTTCGAATTCCATCAACCTCATAATTACCAGACCTGGAACATACATTTTGACTACAGTTGATGAAAGTGTAGAGTGTATCGGAAAAGATACCGTTAGAGTTATCGATGATCCGAATCCGTTTTTAGATATAGAATATTCCATTTCTGCTCCATTATGTGAGGGTGGGGAAGACGGTATAGTTGAAATTGTGAATATTGATGGTGGTACGGGACCGTACACATTCGAAGTAGACGGTGAGGTGTTATCAGATCCAACAGATATGAATTTTGCTGCCGGAAGCTATCAAATTGACGTCTTTGATCTTTTTGGTTGTCGGGTAACAAAACAAGTTGATGTACCTGAGACGAAGGCATTTACGCTGGATGCAGAACCGGAACTGGAAATTCGTTTTGGTCAAACCAAGACGTTGACATTTTTGACTAGTTTGGATAATGATGATATAGGGTTTATCGAATGGTACAATCCAGAAGGTGAAATCTTAGGACTGGATCGAGAACTTGAATATACGGCCGATGTTAGCGATGTTATCTATCTCAGAGTCGAGAATTTGGACGGATGTGAGGTGATAGCCGAGGTGAGAGTAAATGTCAATTTTGATGTAGATATTTATTATCCCAATGTCTTTAGTCCAAATAATGATGGTTCGAATGACTTTTTCATATTATACAATAATGGCTATCCGGAAACAGCAGATGATTTAAAGATTTTTGATCGTTCAGGAGAACTTATTTATAAATCCTCTACAACCGAATTTAATGAAACAAAAGAGGGATGGGATGGTACCTTTAATGGTCAGGATTGTCAGCCCGGCGTCTATGTTTTTGTTCTTCAGTATACATTGATGAATGGTAGAAAAAAGACCCTTTCCGGTTCCATTACGCTAGTGAGGTAACAAAAATGATGTTGATGTCATTTTCAACAACCCTAAGATAAAATTCACTTCCTTATGATGAATGCTTATTTTATATGTAAGATTTTTCATATTGTTGGTTTTGTAGCATGGTTTGCCGGTTTGTTTTATTTGGTGCGTATGTTTGTATATCACACCGAGGCTTTTGATAAAAAAGAACCAAAACAGGGCATTCTTCGCTCTCAGTTTAATCTGATGGAATGGCGAGTATATAAAATTATTTGCAATCCAGCAATGATGATTACATGGACTGCAGGTTTAACTATGATCTTCTTACAATCGTATGATTGGTTTGCCGCCAATACCTGGCTGCATTTCAAAATCACACTTGTTTTTTTATTGACCATTTATCACGTGTATTGCAAAAGAATAATCAAGAAACTTGAACACGGAAAAACAGGATTATCCTCGACGCAGTTTCGATTATTTAATGAAGTACCGACTGTATTTTTAATATTAATATCATCCATTGCGGTATATAAAAATGCTACGAATCCATATATACTGGTAGTAACGATAATAGGAATTATCATTCTGCTTATTGTTTTTACCAAAATGTATAAGAAGGTACGCGAGTCAAAGGAAAAACGTCAGGAATTACAATCTTGATTTTAACCGGTTCGATTCAGGATACTTCATTCCAAGAAGCTCCATATTGCTCTACCAAAATGTTATCGTGATGGTCTGCCGCTTCACTCAAATGATCAAATAGTTTTTTAGAAGTCTCTTTATTGAGGTATTGATCGAATATCAGAAGCGATAAGATTATGTCCTGCCCTTTTACACTAAATGTAAGTCCTTCTAACTCATAATTTTGATGAAGCATGTAGGAGTAAATGTCTGAAATGTTTTCATCCGGTAGTTTCCCTAAATAAGCATCTCCAGTGATCAAACCTGACTTTTCATGATAGGCGATATTAATAATAGCGCTTCCTCTTCTTATGGTCCAATTGCTCGGGCCCATTCTGGAAATCGGTACATCATAGCCCATTTCTTCCAACATTTCTTCAATGGTCCTGCTTATTCCTGTGGGTTCGTAGGGATCAATTTGAGAAATCATTTGAATTCGAGCACCACAATGTTGACAGTAGCGACCCTGGACAGTGTTCTCGAATACCATATTCAAACAAGAGTTGCAACGTACTCCAGGAATACCGTCCCCTTTTTTATAATCCCGCAGCGCATTGTGTAGATAATGAATGGGAAGAGAAAAGCCAATGTTATTGCCGTTGCGAACCACAAATGTATTCACACCAATAATCTCACCCTTTGATGAAATGAGTGGTCCGCCACTATTTCCAGGATTCATGGCAGCATCGTGTTGAACATAGATTACTCCCATGTCATCATGTTCCGAGTTGGAAATAATACCTTTAGTTGCTGTGTATTTCAGTCCGAAGGGATGACCAACAGCCAAAATCTCATCTCCTTCTGCCAGGTCCAGGTCTTCGCCGGCCAGGGGTACGGAGGCCATATTATGTTTGGCAGGAGGAACAAGAAAAGCGAGGTCGTATTTTTGATCTATGAAACAAATTTCGACAAGTTGTTTGTCCAGTCCTTCTCCGTCAACGATGACCTCCTTATTGTCTCGGATTACATGTTCGTTGGTGACGATGAGATTGTATTCCGATAAGTAAAAACCAGTACCTGTACTGTACGGTGTAGCAATCTGGATAACCGATTTTTTGTACAATTCTATAATCTCTTTGGCATTCATGATTTAGCGCATATCTTTTCGTTGAAAATTGATGTCACGGATCATTTCCAGAAATGTTCTGTTGAATTCGCACATGTCTTCAAAACTTAAATTTCTGGTACTCACTTTCATGTGTGGATATTCGTCGTCGTGCTCAGATAGGATCGATTTTATTGCTTTTTTAATTTTAGAAACATTTACTTCATTGTGGGTTCGGTAAGTTCCATTAATACCTAATTGAGCAAAAAAGGAATACTCCATGATTTGATAGAATAGGTTGAACAAATCGCGCATAGGCGCTGGCATGCTATAGTTAAATAAACTATACCCCACGATGTACGATGGAATGGCCAACGCAAATTCAGTATGCCCGTTTTGATAGTACCAATCCATTTTTTTAATCTCACTGTCAATAAATTCCTGAATCCGTTCCAGACCGGAAGTCTGTGTTATCCCGAAGGTGGATTTTACGTCATAAATTTCACGACTAAATAATGCATACGAGATATCTTCAATATGTCGCAGCTCTTTACGGATAATTCTATTTTTTTGGTCGGGAGATTTTTCCTTGTTTTGAAAGTAGAGGTTATGGATGTTGTCAATGATTTCCATGGTATTGCCCTCCGGTTTCAGTAGATAATCCAATCTGTAAATTAGATCCAGATAGATGTAAGATTCCGCCCCGGGATAGTGGTCCAGATTTAGTTTTGAAGTATCGATGAGATCAAATGCTTTTTTGATTTCATTATTTTTATAGTCAAACTTAATCTGCTTTTCATTTTCATCGACTTGTCGCACATGACCATTATTAATAGGTTGGAGTGTGTCAAATTCACTTATCAGTATATCATCTTTTTTGTCGGCATATGTGGCCAATTCCTTCAAGCCATAATACAACTTATAGGGACTTCCGTCGATAATATGAGAGGTAAAAACCGCGGTAAGGTTATTCTCCCGATCCAACGCATAGCGGCTGTATCGCATTTGATAGTTTTCTTCGAGCAATCTTCGTAAAAATCCGATATGCAGTTTCTCTGTTTTGGCAATTTTAGCCTCAGCGGTTATTTTGTTGGTATCGGCTACACCAACTATTTTCTTACTGCCTTGATAGAACTCAAAATGTAGTTTGCCCTCTTTCTCTTCAAAAGAAACATTTCCGGCACTTTCATCTTTGAGATAGGTGAAAAATGATTTGTAAGACGCCAGGTATTCTTCATTTTCATACTCTTCCAGCGCTCGATCCCAGGCATCATATTTAATCTCATCCTTGTAGGCATCCGAAAACCTCCCAAATTGAATTTTTGGGCTGGTATCAGCGATCTTTTTAGCGAAGAAATAATCAAAAAATCCCATTAAAAGTTACAACATCATTTAATCTGTCAACGAAAATAAGGCCTAAATTGAGTTATTGTAGTTTTTTGATGGGATTGTTTTAAGATTAAAAATTTTACCGATAATATGTAGTATTTATTTTCAGATTCAAAGTGGAATGTATCTGTGAGTTATCGATTTCTAGGGTTTAATTTACTTTTTTAACTTAGTCAATGTCCTATTTAAATTCTAAGTCTTTGGACAAATTGGAAAAACAAACGAAGTAGTTTCCATTTCTTAGTTCCCTCTTGTCCAATTAATCAATACGTTTTCTAACAACTCAAGGCCATAATTTCGAATTCGTTGACGTGTAGTAGGCTATTTTTTAGTTTCTATGAAATTATTTAAATAGATTGGCTTTACATTTTTGGGAAGTCCCTATTCATCACATACTTCAACATACTACCTTGTCCGAGCAGATAAAACTCAGTACACACATTAAGATTCCATCATCGGAGCACAAGATTAAATGTGATTCAAAAATTCTCACCATTGGATCATGTTTTTCTAATCATGTAGGCAATCGATTAGTGGATCATTGTTTTAATGGGCTGATTAATCCTTTTGGGACTATTTTTAATCCTTTGAGTATGATGAAGGTGTTAAAAATGGCAATGGACAAAAAAGTGATCAAAGAAGATGACTTGGAAAACAAAGGCAATGGGTTTTTTCACTATGATTTTCATTCTTCATTTAACGCGATCGATTTGCATCAAATATGTGAAGATATCAACAATGCAATACTCCAAACGGAAGAGTACCTCAAGAACACTGATTTCCTGGTTTTTACATTTGGTACCAGCATTGTATACAAACTGATCACCACAAATCGGATCGTATCCAATTGCCATAAGGTCTCTAACCGCCACTTTGTAAAAGAAATTCTAACCCCGGATTGTATGGAGACGGAAGTGGTGAAGTTATTACGGTCGATCAAATTGATAAATCCAGGGATTCATATTATTTTGACGGTGAGTCCTGTTCGCCATATCAAGGAAGGTTTGATTACGAATAGCTTGAGCAAAAGTCAACTGGTGGAGCTTTGTCATCGATTGGTAAATGGAGAAAATGGGACTTCTTATTTTCCAGCATACGAAATAATGATGGACGAATTACGCGATTATAGATTTTATAAATCCGATTTGATTCATCCCAGCGAATTGGCCGTTGATATTATTTGGAGCTACTTTCAGAAAACTTATTTTGACCAAAAAGCAGTAAGTAAGGTCACCGATATTGAACGTTTGATTCAAGCCAAAAACCATATTCCATTTGACCCCATATCAGCCGAGTATCAAAAATTCAAACACAACCAATTGACAAAAATTGAACAACTAAAAATTGAATACCCCGAGATAGATTTTTCTGAATTTCAAGCATACTTTGCCACAAGCTGAGGTATACACATACCTGTGAAACGCATTTATTTGGAGATTAACGACTTCAAAAGTACCTCTTTCGCTCTGCGCTTATCCGCCCAGCCTTTGAGCTGCATTTTTCCTTTTCCTTTGTAGGATTCAAAAAAGGTAGAGATAATGGTCTTTGTACCGGGATACAGTGAATCCAAATCACTCGCATCTTCTACAGCTTTCCACTGAGATTCCGGGTCAATGGCGATAAGTTTATCGTCCTGATTTCTATTGTCCAGTAATTCTAACACACCAATTACACTTACCTTATGGATCGAACCTCTTTTTGCAGATGGACCAAGCAACAAAATGTCCAAGGGGTCTCCATCTCCTCCCATATTCTCAGCCAATAAGGTATTTGGAATCATACCATAATTACCGGGATACCCCAAATAATTAATATATCTGGGAAGATTGTCTATACTATCCATGACCAATTGATGAGTGGTTTTGCTCATCTCGTATTTTGCGGTCGTGCCCGCTGGAATTTCTACGATCATATTTACCGTAGAATCTGGATTGATGGGAGGTATTGATGTATAATCTACATGTTCGTTTACCGTGTTTTTACAACCTATGGATAAAAAGATGAAAAGTGTACAGGAGACAAATTTCATGTTAGAATTTGCTTTTATACTAATCAACAATCATTGCCTCATGGTCCAATTCTTGCTGTTTGATGTTTTTAGGAAGTTCTCTATAATTGTACTGTTGATCTCTGAGTTGTGGTTTGAATCCTGCTTCTCTGATTGCCTCTTGAATGCCATCGGCAGTGAATCTAAATGCTGCTCCAGCAGCCGATACCACATTTTCTTCGATCATGATGGACCCAAAATCATTGGCTCCGGCGTGAAGACAAATCTGAGCTATTTTTTTACCTACGGTCAACCACGAGGCCTGAATGTTTATAACATTTGGGAGCATTATGCGACTCATGGCGATCATTCGCACATATTCATCGCCAGTGACTTCATTTCGTGCTCTTTTGATCTTTTTGAGGATGGTGTCTTCATCCATAAATGGCCACGGAATAAATGCCAGGAATCCTTTGGCATGTTCTGGTTTCTCGCTTTGCACCTGACGAATGGCTACTAAATGTTCCATTCGCTCTAAATTGGTTTCGATATGACCAAACATCATGGTAGCGGAGGTCGTAATATCCAATTGATGTGCCGCCCTCATCACATCCAACCATTCCTGACCGCCACATTTACCCTTTGAAATCAACCGACGTACACGATCATCCAGTATTTCGGCTCCTGCACCTGGTAAAGAATCCAAACCAGCTTCTTTCAAGGCCTTCAGTACTTCGGTATGCGTACTCTTTTCGAGCTTGGTAATATGAGCGATTTCCGGTGGGCCAAGTGCGTGTAGCTTTAATTCAGGATACAGACTTTTCAATTCACGAAAAAGGTCGCAGTAATAATCTAATCCTAAATCCGGGTGATGTCCTCCCTGGAGCAAGAGTTGATTTCCTCCGTAGGCAAAAGTTTCTTCTATTTTTTGTTTGTACTCTTCAATAGATGTGATGTAGGCTTCTTCGTGCCCCGGTCGTCGATAAAAGTTACAAAATTTACAATTGGCGATGCAAACATTGGTGGTATTGCTGTTTCTATCTATGATCCATGTAACTGTCTTTTCAGGAACCCGTTCGAATCTCATTTGATTGGCGGTAAACATAAGCTCAGCCGTAGTAGCATTTTCAAAAAGAAAAACTCCTTCCTGTGCGGTAAGGAATCCTCCTTCATAGGCTTTTTGTAGTAATTCCTGTATTTGCATCGATTGATGATTTTGCTATTATTCTAACAAATCACGTTACTAATGGTTTGATAAAATTTTAAAATTGGGAAGATTTAGTAAACTCCAAAGATTGCCTTGATTTTTGATCCGAAAAGAATAATTTTTTTTACAAAGAAGAGTAATTTTCTCGACTTCATTCAGAAAGACAGTCATTCCAACCCCTCCAATCTTTTCAATCTCTAAACCGTCATTATATCTTTCTCCTTGGCTTCCAATATCTGTTCGATGGTCTTGGCATGGTTGTTTGTCATATCCTGGACTTCTGCCTCTCTCTTTTTGCCTGCATCTTCCGGATAGCCCTCTTTAACTTCTTTCTTGATAAAGTCAATCATTTTATGACGACTGCTTCGGAGACTTACCTTTGCGTCTTCACAAAGAGATTTGGCTTGTTTTACCATTTGCTTTCTTCGATCTTCTGTCAATGGAGGTATGGAAATACGAACAAATTCTCCATCATTCATTGGAGTAAGACCAAGATTTGCTTCAAAAATGGATTTCTCAATAGGACCTAACATGGACTTTTCCCAGGGCTGGATACTAATTGTTCGTGCATCCGGAGTACCTATATTTGCTACTTGGGCAAGAGGTGTTGGGTTTCCGTAATACTCCACCATTATGCCTTTGAGCATGGAAGGAGATGCTTTTCCAGCTCTAATTTTTATAAGTTCATCTCTGAGATGTTCTATTGCTTTATCCATTTCGGCTTTCCCCTTAGCCATGGTGCTTTCTATTGTTTCAGCCATTATGCTAATTTTAAATCATAAAATATACAAAAGTAATAAAATCGAACTATTCAATTTTAATGCTCCATTATCTTGACTTCATTATGCCTTGTAAGTCACAATATGTGCTTGTAACCATTTGATTTTTAATCTCTTCCAACCGCCATAAGCAAGAAGTAAAGAAACATTACCAATGCGCTCAAAGCAGATGCAACGTAGGTCATAGCAGCCCACCATAGTGCGTCTTTGGCTCCTTCGTATTCTGCTCCTCTGGTTATTCCTGTATTATCCAACCAGACCAACGCTCGTTTACTTGCATCAAATTCTACCGGGAGTGTAACAAGACTAAAAAGAGCAGTTACACCGAAAGTCGCTGCTAAAACGACAATAAGCCAACTTCCTGCAAATCCACTTCCTATTCCGAGAAGCACCCCCATAAAAAGAAATTGCTGAATTCTTGAACTAAACATGACTACGGGTACTAATTTGGATCTCATCGTTAACATATTGTAGGCGGTTGCGTGTTGAACTACGTGCCCCACTTCGTGTGCCGCTACTGCCGCTGATGCTATAGACCTGCCATTGTACACTTCAGGAGAAAGAGAAACTGTTTTGGTAGTAGGGTTGTAGTGATCCGTCAAAGAACCCCTGCCCTGAACAATTTTAACACCAGTAATGCCGTAGTGTCTCATCATTTCCATGCCCACCTCATATCCACTTAAACCACTGGAATTTGGGATTCTGGAGTACTTTTTGAATTTGGATTTTAATCTTGAACTTACTAATCCACCAATCACTGTGAATACAACCAATATTACTATATAACCCATTTTGCTTTAGATTTTTAATTTTATTAATATGAATTGTTTCTAACTCATCTAATCGATTCTGTCAAATTTCGTGTAGGGTCTTAATACCTCTGGTACATCAACCCCATCTGCTGTTTGATTGTTCTCCAAAAGAGCTGCCACAATTCTTGCCAAGGCTAATGCACTTCCATTGAGTGTATGAGCCAACTGAGTCTTGCCATTTTCATCCTTGAATCTGCATTTCATTCGATTGGACTGAAAGGTTTCAAAGTTCGAAACAGAACTCACTTCCAGCCATTTTTCCTGAGCTGCAGAGAATACCTCAAAATCATATGTCAAGGCTGACGCAAATGTCAAATCTCCACTGCATAAACGCAAAATTCTATAGGGCAGTTCCAACTTATTAAGCAATCCCTCTACATAGGAGACCATTTGGTCTAAAGTCTCGTGCGATCTATCGGGGTGCTCGATCTGTACAATCTCAATTTTATCAAACTGATGCACTCTATTCAATCCTTTCACATCGGACCCATAAGAACCTGCTTCTCTTCTAAAACATGGAGTATATGCACAATATTTTATGGGGAAATCACTTTCTTTGAGAATCACATCTCTTACTATGTTAGTAACAGGAACCTCAGCCGTAGGAATCAAAAAGAGATGATCTTTTTCCATATGGTACATTTGCCCTTCTTTATCTGGAAGTGAGCCGGTACCAATACCACTCGCTTCATTGATCAATAATGGAGGGATAATCTCTTCATATCCGGCTGCTCGTGCTTCATCCAGAAAAAAATTGATCAAAGCTCTCTGGAATATTGCGCCCTTTCCTCTGTAGAGAGGAAAACCGGCGCCCGTAATTTTAACACCTAGCTTGAAGTCTATAATATTATGAATTTCAGCCAATTCCCAATGTGGTTTAGCGTTTTCGATGAGGTCAGGCAACGGTTTGTCCCACTCCTTTACCACGACATTATCTTCTTCACTCAATCCTACGGGGACTTTTTCGTGTGGCATGTTTGGAATGGTGAATAAAATATCTCGAATATCAGAGGTGATCTGCCTCAATTGCTCTTCTAATGGTTGAGCTTTTGACTTTAATGCAGCCACTTCATCTTTCATTGCATTGGCTTCCTGAGCTTTGCCGGATTTGTAGAGTTGGCCAATTTCCTTGGACTTAGCATTGATCTGAGCCAAATTACGATCCAGAGCGGTTTGCGTTGATTTACGATTGTTGTCAAGATCAATGACTTGATCGATCACATCAGTTTCTTCTTCGCTGAATCCTCTCTTTTTCAGCGCCTCTTTTACTTCTTCAGTTTTTTCGTGAATAGTCCTTATTTGAAGCATGTTTACAGTTTTTTCTAGAACAAAATCAATGACTTAATCATTAATATTAGCAAGATTTTTTTTGAAGACGCAAAGATAGTATTTTGATATTCAAATTATAAATGTATTTTTGCGTTGCAAATCAAACTGAGGCAATTTTTTCTTTGCCAATGTTCCTACTAAATGACATTGTTCTAATCACTTTATTGAATAGTTGATTTGAATAATATTTCAACCACAAAAATTTTACAAACTTCACAACAAGATGTTGGATATTTTACAGTTAAATGATATGCTCGTTCCTGAGCTAAGAGAGATTGCCGAGAAAATCAATTTAAAAGGATACAAACGATTAAGTAAACAAGATCTGATATATAAGATCTTGGATCAGCAAGCACTTGCAGGAGATGCAGCTTCTGAGGAAAAAGAAGAAAAAAAGCCTGCAAAACCAGCACGTAAGCCAAGGGCTAAAAAAGCCGCTGATAAAAATGCGGAAGCTGTAACAAATGAAAAGGAAGCGAAAAAAGAAGCTAAACCTAAAAGAACCCGGAAAAAGGTGAAGGTAGAAGCTACTGAGGAAAGTGATCCTGCTCCAAAACCGAAAAAAATACCAAAACACCTTAGAGAAAAGGCGGAAGCTGAAGAGAAAAATGGAGTACCAGGTTCAGAAAAATCCGCTTCGGCCGAAAAGGCGCAAGATTCTAAAGGAAATAATAAAAAAGACAATAATCCGCAACCGGAACCGAAAGAAGATCCAAAACCAAAATTCAATATTGATTTTGATGGGGTAGTGGAAGGTGAAGGAATTCTGGAAATGATGGCTGATGGATACGGTTTCCTTAGATCTTCGGATTACAATTATCTTTCTTCACCGGATGATGTATATGTTTCTCCTTCACAAATCAAACTTTTTGGATTGAAAACCGGTGATACTGTTTTTGGTTCAGTGAGACCACCAAAAGAGGGTGAAAAGTACTTTGCACTCCTTAAAGTTTCAAAAATTAATGGTAGAGAGCCTGCTGAGGTGAGAGAGAGAGTTCCTTTTGATTATTTGACTCCGCTGTTTCCAGACGAAAAATTCAATTTGAACAGCAGACCGGATGGTAAGGACTATGGAAATAGAATGATCGACCTGTTTACTCCGATTGGAAAAGGGCAAAGAGGATTGATCGTTGCACAACCCAAAACGGGTAAAACGTTCTTGTTGAAAGACGTCGCAAATGCCATTTCACAAAATCATCCTGAATGTTATCTCATCGTTCTTCTGATTGATGAAAGACCGGAAGAGGTAACGGATATGAAGAGAAGTGTAAATGCCGAGGTAATAGCCTCTACGTTTGACCAAACGGCTGATAACCATGTTAGAGTGGCAAATATCATTCTCGAAAAAGCAAAAAGGCTTACAGAATCTGGTCAGGATGTAGTTGTTCTGCTTGATTCTATAACACGTCTTGCCAGAGCATACAACACGGTAGCTCCAACCAGCGGTAGAGTATTGTCGGGTGGTGTAGAAGCAAATGCATTGCACAAGCCTAAAAAGTTTTTTGGCGCCGCACGTAATATCGAAGGTGGTGGTTCACTAACTATACTAGCTACGGCTTTGACAGATACAGGTTCTAAAATGGACGAAGTTATCTTTGAGGAATTCAAAGGTACGGGTAACATGGAGTTGCAACTTGATCGTTCACTGGCAAACAAGCGAATGTATCCTGCGATTGATCTTACGAGATCATCTACGCGTAGAGAGGAATTATTGCTGGATGAAGAGACATTGAAGAAGATGTTTGTCCTAAGAAATCATCTGGCAGATATGAAGTCGGACGAAGCAATGCAATTCTTACGCAAGCATATGGTAGGTACTAGAAACAATATTGAGTTTATAGCATCCATGAACGGTTAGGATAATTAAATAATTAATCGTACATTTGCGCTCCCAATTAAAATAGATAACTTTTAATTTTTTAGATAATGAAAAGAACATTTCAACCATCAAGAAAAAAGAGAGTCAACAAGCATGGTTTTAGATCAAGAATGGCTACCAAGAATGGTAGAAAGGTTCTTGCAAGAAGAAGAGCAAAGGGAAGAGCAAAATTGACTGTTTCTGATGAATTAAGATTGAAGTAATATTAGCGGGGTTTACTTTAAGCCCGTCTGATATTTAAAAATAAATTCTGGGTAAGAGTGTAATGCTCTTATCCAGTTTTTTATTTTAACTATATATCTTAGATATTTATAATTTCATTCTATCCCCTACAACTTGAAGCAGGATCAATCATTTCCAAAAGAAGAAAAGTTAAAAAGCCGAAAGGTGATCGGTCAAATTTTTTCAAACGGATTTGTGGTTAAATCCTATCCCATACGAATTCAATTCATTTTTCATGACCAAAAAGAGTTCCCTTGGTGTCAGGTAGGAGTATCTGTTCCCAAGCGAAATTTTAAGAAAGCAGTAGATCGAAATAGAATAAAAAGACAATTGAGAGAAGTGTATCGCCTTCATAAACAGCTGCTTACGGAAAAATTAAAGGCTTCTGATAAACGGATTGCAATGATGATCATCTTTGCAGGAAAAGAGAAAGTTGAGTATGCCGACATAAAAACGCATCTAATTGCTGCATTGGAGCGCATAAGAATTTAATTAATATTGTCTTTGCGACATTTATCTCTGAGAAGTTCTATTCACAAAAAATCATATTTATTTTTCCAAGATTAATTCGTTACTTTTAGATGTCGAACAACAAATGATGAGTTAATCCTTAAACCACTTAAGTCATCAGCTGTATTATTATTTGTACTAGCCACAACAGAAGCCTATGCAACTGAATAAGATAGCTGCGAGACCTATTACGCATGTATTTTTATTGATATTATTTTTTAATGCGAATGCATTAGGACAATTTGAAGTATTGCCTTGTGATGATCCTGATAATAACGGTGTGGGCTGTTATTGTGAGACCGCGGGAATTCTCTGTACACCAGATTTATTGGATGGGTTTGAATTTGCAATGTCAGACACTGAAAACTTTGGAGATTTGGGAGATGGAATAGGAGGTGATCCAGACGATCTTTGTCCACCCTCAGGAAATGGTGATGGAGGTGTACCTAATAATGTAAATTTTTTCGCTTTTATTGTTTGGTGTGAAACATTGACTTTTGATGTATTAGTTACAAATTGTGAGGATAATCCACTTGATGGTTTTGTTACATATGGAATCCAAATGGCGTTATTCGCCAATTGTCCGGCAGCGAATGGAGGAACCTGGGATGCCGTGGAATGCATTACAAATGGTGGTGAAACTTGCTTTAATACTGAAGCAGCTGTGCCTCCTTTACAAACGTTTAGTGCTTCAGGATTAGAAATTGGCGCTACTTATTACTTCATGGTAGATGGATGTGCTCTGTCAACCTGTAAGGTAACGATCAACGTTCAAGGTACATGTGGGAATGGTGAGATTACACCATGGGATAATGGAATTTTTGGTGCTCAAACCGTTTGTGTAGGCGACACAGAAACGTACGTGGCAGAGGATATTGCAGTTGGTTTGGATGGGGCGGAGGAATATTACTACTACTTGGATGGAGTTCTTATTGATGAAGGGGAAGAGATATATGAAATTGATGTAACCTGGGATACTCCCGGTACGTATGAATTATGTGTTGATGTATCGAATTTACCATGTATCCCTGAATCCGATGACCCCGCTCAAAGTTGTGTTACTGTAGTGGTAAATGGACCAGGTAATGGAGATATCCAGGCAGATCCTGAGGTTTTATGTCCAGACGAGATTTCAACGATCACAGTTAATGAAGGAAATATAGATCCTGCAAATACAGAATATATTATAATTGTAGACGCTACTGGTGCAGTGGTACAAATCGACCAAGCACTTACCACTGCCTTCACCCATGATTTATGCGCTGGATTTACGGCTTACTACTATAGTTTTGTAACGGCAGATAATCCTCCCATACCAATGGTAGGTGACATATGGACATTGCCAGATTGTCTGGCTGATTGTTGTTCTTTGGATGAGGTCGAAATCACTTTTGAAGATACAGAAGATCCTGAATTTACGAATCCACCAGTTGATGAAACTTTGGATTGCGCAGAAGATGTCATGGATGGTGAAGAGCTAACCTGGACAGATAATTGTGCCGGAACAGGTACGGTGGAACCTACAGTTGTGGAGAATTTCACCCTATGCGATGGTGGTACATTGGAACGCACCTGGACATTTACAGATAGTTGTTCCAATGAGGTGACACATACGCAAACCATTACTATAGAGCAAGTGCCCGAAGCTGAATTCATCTTACCTCCGGGAGATAGCATTATTGATTGTGATATAGCTCAAATTTTTGCACCAGTTGATTTGAACTATTCGAATATGGGCACAGGGGCCTGTGATATTTCAGGAACCGTTTCACCTACTTCGATGGGGACGTTTGATCTTTGTGGTAGTTCAGTTACGTATACCTGGGAATATACAGACATTTGCAATCGTACCATTACGCATTCTCAGGTTGTCACTGTTCAGGAGGTAGGAGCTGCAAATGATTTTATTGACCCTCCTGATGATATTACAATAACTTGTTTGGAATGGTTAACATTTACACCAGCCACATTAAGTTTTACAAATAACCTAAATGGTCCGTGTGAAATCAGTGGAATGGTGGATGCAACTACGACCGATGTACACGATCCTTGTGGAAGTGCGATCACCTTCAATTGGGAATACACCGATGTCTGTGGAAGAACGATCACCCACTCACAAGTAGTCACCGTAGAGCCAACGTTGGAAGCAGCGTTTATAAATCCTCCAGCGGATGCCACAATTAATTGTGATGAATTGCAAACCTTCGTTCCAGCTACTTTGATGTATTCCAATGCCGGAACAGGAAGTTGTTTAATAGAAGGAATGTTAGATCCTACAGGTGACGGTATGTTGGATACGTGTGGAAATTCGGTGACCTATACCTGGGAATTTACGGATGATTGTAATCGTACGATTACACATAGTCAAACGGTAACGGTAGAACCTATTCCAGAAGCGGTCTTTATCAATCCACCAGGAAATGTTTCAATTGACTGCAATGAACTTCAATCTTTTGTGCCGGCAACGTTGGCATATAGCAATGGGCAGACGGGAAACTGCCTGATTGAAGGTACCGTAGATCCGACGAGCGATGGGATGTTGGATACGTGTGGAAATTCGGTGACCTACACCTGGGATTTTACCGATCAATGCGGTAGAGCAATTACGCATAGTCAAATTGTAACAGTAGACCCTATACCGGAAGCATCATTTGTAAATCCACCTGGAAATACAACCATAACATGTAATGATTTGCAGACGTTTATGCCCGAAATTTTGACCTACACCAATGGCGGAGTGGGGAATTGTCTTATTGAGGGAACTGTTGATCCGGTTGGGGACGGAGAATTAGATACGTGCGGGAATTCCGTTACGTATACCTGGGAATTTACGGATCAATGTGGAAGAATAATTTCACACTCGCAGACAGTTACTGTGGAACCAATCCCAGAGGCTTCATTTGTGAATCCACCTGGAGATTTGACCATTAATTGCAATGAATTGCAGACGTTTACCCCTGAAATATTGAATTATACTAACGGTGAATTTGGCAATTGCTTGATTGAAGGTATGATCGATCCGGTGGGCGATGGTGAATTGGATACGTGTGGGAATTCCGTTACGTATACCTGGGAGTTTACGGATCAATGTGGAAGGACGATTTCCCATTCACAGACGGTTACTGTAGAACCAATACCGGAGGCATCATTTGTGAATCCACCCGGGAATTTGACCATTAATTGCGATGAATTGCAGACGTTTACCCCTGAAATATTGAATTATACTAATGGTGAATTTGGCAATTGCTTGATTGAGGGTATGATCGATCCGGTGGGCGATGGAGAATTAGATACGTGTGGGAATTCCGTTACGTATATCTGGGAGTTTACGGATCAATGTGGAAGGACGATTTCCCATTCACAGACGGTTACTGTAGAACCAATCCCTGAGGCATCATTTGTGAATCCACCTGGAAATTTAACCATAAATTGTGATGAACTGCAAACGTTTACCCCTGAAGTACTGAGCTTTACTAATGGAGAAGTAGGCAATTGTTTGATTGAAGGTATGATCGATCCGGTGGGCGATGGAGAATTGGATACATGTGGGAATTCCGTTACGTATACCTGGGAGTTTACGGATCAGTGTGGAAGAACGATTTCGCATTCTCAAACCGTCACCGTTGAACCAATTCCAGAAGCTGCATTTGTAAATCCACCCGGAAACCTGACGATCAATTGTGATCAATTGCAAAGCTTTTCTCCTGTTGCACTTACCTATACGAACAATGGGATGGGGAATTGTTTGATTGAAGGTACGATTGATCCGGTGGGCGATGGTGAATTGGATACGTGTGGAAATTCCGTTACCTATACCTGGGAATTTACGGATCAATGTGGTAGATCAATTTCTCATTCACAAACTGTGACGGTAGAACCGATCCCTGAGGCATCCTTTATTGATCCACCTGGAAATGTGACGATCAATTGTGATGAATTGCAAACGTTCACTCCAACTACTCTTTCATATACTAATAGCGGTTCTGGCAGTTGTTTAATTGAGGGTTCAGTTGATCCTGTTGGCGATGGTGAATTAGATGAATGTGGCAATTCCGTAAATTATACCTGGGAATTTACCGATCAATGTGGAAGGACAATTACACATACTCAAACGGTGACTGTGGAACCGATCCCAGAGGCAAGTTTTGTGGACCCACCGGGAGACATTTCATTTAATTGTGATGAATTACAATCCTTTACTCCAGCAGTATTGAGTTATACCAATGGAGGTGTTGGAGATTGTCTGATTGAAGGGACTGTAGATCCAGTAGGTGATGGCGAGTTGGATATCTGTGGGAATATGGTAACCTATACTTGGGAATTTACCGATCAATGTGGTCGGACGATCAGTCACAGTCAAACGGTAACAGCTGAGCCTATTGCACCACCTGATTTTATAGATCCACCAGTAGATGAGACTGTAAGTTGTGATGTAAAACCGGACCAGGGTGATGGGTCTTCCTTGAGTTATACGAATGGGGGTACGGATGATTGTGAAATAGCAGGAGAAGTGGCGCCCGTAGAAGATTACAATGTAAATGAATGTGGTGGTGAGATTATTTATACCTGGGAGTTTACGGATGATTGTGGTATTACGATCACACACACTCAGACCATTGTAGTTGAACCTGCTCCACAAGCGCAGTTTGATGATTTACCATCGTCAAGTGTTACGATACCTTGTAGTGAAAATACAGATATGGGACCTACGCTAACCGTTACCAATAATGAAGATGGCGATTGTTTGATAGAAGAAGAAGTAGCACCTTC
This sequence comes from Bacteroidota bacterium, assembly GCA_039194925.1. Lineage (GTDB taxonomy): Bacteria > Bacteroidota > Bacteroidia > Chitinophagales > Saprospiraceae > CAJXUU01. The sequence continues at coordinate 10,874 of JBCCVV010000031.1, read as the reverse complement.
TAAGATTGGGGATGCGGATATTTGTGGCGGATCGTTTGAATTCCTTTGGGAATTTACAGATGAATGCGGACGTACTACCTCTTTCACTCAAACGGTAAATGTTGATCCTGCACCGCAAGCAAACTTTGATAATCTTCCTGATGAAATTGATATAAGCTGTAGTGAAAATGGAGATGCACCGGAGGACTTAACGTATTCAAACGGAGAGACAGGGGATTGCGCAATTAGCGGTACAGTAGCTGGAGTACGATCTGGAGTAATTGATTATTGTGGCGGAGTATTGACAGATACCTGGGAGTTTACCGATGAGTGCGGCAGAATCATTTCTACAGAAAGAGATGTCAATGTAGAACCGGCACCAGCGGCGGAGTATATCAATCCACCAAGTGATATTACAGTGAATTGTGATGAAGTTGATATTGTTCCGGGAATATTGACATATAACAATGGGGAAGGTGGTTTGTGTCAGATTTCAGGAACAAGTATTGCGGTAGTCAGTGGTACTTTTGATCAATGCGGAGGTGCGTTGATTTATACCTGGAGTTTTGTAGATGATTGCGGAAGAGCAATATCTCACTCTCAAAATATTGTAGTAAATCCTGCCCCGGATCCGCAATTTGTAAATCCTCCGGAGGATGAAGTGATTGACTGTGAAGACATATATCCCGGACCTCCAAATCTAAATTATACAAATGGGCAAACGGACGTTTGTGAAATTTCAGGAGTTGTTTTTCCTACAAGTGATCAAGTCGACAATGTGATTACAAATACCTGGGAATTTACCCATCCTTGTACTGGAGAGCTTATTATTCATATCCAGACTGTAACGTTGAGCATTGTTCCGGATATTACTGTAGTGCCTTCAACCCTATTTTTATGTCAGGGAGATAGTTATGACCTTACAGAAGTCGTTGTAGATGAGTTGAACGGAACAAATATAACGGTGACTTATCACAATGCATTCCCTCCGACTCCAGGAAATGAAATTTCTTCTATTGTGAATCCGACAAGTGATTTCATTTACGTAGTCAATGCTGTGAATGAGTTTGGATGTGAAGATTTTGAACTGGTAAATATATTTGTTGAGATACCTCCTTTTGCAGGCGATGATCAGTTTACTACTGTCTGTAGTGATGGATTCCCATTAAATCTTTTTGATTTTATCCCTCCTTTTGCTGATCAAACGGGTTCTTGGTTGGATATTGATGGAATCGGTGCGAACATTTCTAATCCTTTTGGAGCAACCTTCAATAATGTTCCTCCGGGTAATTATAGTTTGTATTATGTAGCATTTAGCACGAATGTATGCGACAATGATACTATGGTGCTTGATATTGAGGTCATTGAAGATGTTTCTTTCGAAATTACAGATGTTACCTGTATTGCACCAAATGACTTTTATGAGGTTTACTTAAATGCGAACGGATTCACCATTCAATCCACTGAAGGCGATGTTGTGAATATTTCAGGAGATGAATATGTAATTACAAATATTCCGATTACCACGGGTGTGTTTATTACTGCATTTGAATTGATTAGTGGTTGTTCGGCAACGGAATTTATTGATATTCCCAATTGTGATTGTCCTGATATCGATCCTCCGACATCGGATGATATTAGTATTTGTGTGAATGATCAACCGGTTATCCTTAGCGTTAATGTTCCTGCGGGAATGACAGCCAACTGGTTTCTTGAGCAGGGGGCAAATACTGCTTTTTTAGAAGGTTCGATGGAGTTTACGTTACAGGATTCAAGTGCGGGTATTTATAGCTTTTATGTGGAAACCTACGATCCTGCAACAGATTGTACATCCAATGTTAAGCTGGAGATTAATGTTGAAATCAATGATCTCCCCATGGTTATGGATCCTACGATTACTATTTGCGATCTTGAAAACGATGGGCAAGAAGAAGTTTCATTACAGACCTTCAATTCATTTGTAAACGTAAGTCCGGCCAATACCTTTACCTACTATGCTACCTTGTCAGATGCTGAAATGGATGTTAATCCTCTTGCTGATGATTTTGATTTAAGTCTGGGTTCAAATATAGTTTTTGTGCGAGTAGTAAATTCTGCAGATTGTGTAGCATTTGCCGAAATGGAATTGATTCTGAATGATCTTCCCGAAGCAGATGTCAATGTTACAGCCCCTACATGTATTGATATCAGTGACGGGCAAATAAGTATTACTCCGACAGACGTGGATGGCACCATGACAACAAGCCTTGACGGGGTCAATTTTGATGAGACTACATTTTACAACGGATTGAGTTCGGGCGATTACACAGTTTTCATTCAAGATGAAAATAATTGCGTAAATACATATGAGGTTGAAGTTTCGGATGGATTAGATATTTTCTTCACTCAGTTTACTGCACAATGCGATGATAATGGTACTGATACAGATCCTACGGATGACTTTTATGTTGTCAGCTTATTGATCGAAAATAATCTGAATAATGAAGGTTCCTATCATGTTATTTTTAATGGGTCCGTTCAATTCACTTTTACTTATGGTGCAAATGAATCCTTTACAATTCCGGTAGACGAAGGAAATACAATTGAAATATCAATTGCCGATGTTCTATTCCTCTGTACAAAAGAACAAACGTTTGGACCTTTGAATCCTTGTTCGACCAATTGTGAGGTAAGCATAGACTTATTAGAGCCTGTCTGTAATGATAATGGTACGGACACCGATCCTTCGGATGATTTTTATACGGTTACGATTAATTCCTCATCCATGAATGGTTCTTCAAACAACACCTATAATGTTTTTATTGGCGGGGTGTTGCTTTATAATTTTACCTACGGAGTCGATGAGACATTTGATCTTGCCGCCAATAGCGAAAATGTTACGATTACCTGTCAAGACAATGAAGATGTTCAATGTCAAACATCAGTAGAAATTGGACCTTTGAATCCATGTAGCGGAGGCTGTCAAATTGAATTGGAAATCCTGGCTGAGGATTGTGACAATAATGGTACGGCGACCATTCAGGATGACGATTTCTATACATTTAGTATTCAAGGGAATATTCTCAATGGAGATGATTTGACGCAATTTGAGTTGTTTGTGGATGGAGTAAGTCAAGGAACATTTAATTATGGAGAAGAAGTGAATTTTAATTCGGACGCGGATGGTATGACGCACGATATATCTATTGAAGATATTTCCAATAGTGGTTGTGGAGATGGTTATACCACGGCCAATCTTGAAGACTGTTCTACAGATTGTGAAGTCTCCATCAATTCAATCGAAGATAGTTGTTCGGATAATGGTACGCCTCAGGATCCTACAGATGATTTTTATGAATTTACCATCAATGCATCCTCTGTAAATGGGGCTGCCAATGGTTTATACAATCTGTATATCGATGATCAGTTTGATGGGGCTTATGCCTATGATACTGACATTATGATCACCATTAATGCGGACGGCCAAGTTCATGATATTCGACTTCAAGATAGTGAAGAATTGGCTTGTGAATTGGAGGTAAGTACTGCTGCCTTGACTCCTTGTTCGGATGCTTGTTTAATTGATTTAGTAATTGTAGATTCTGAGTGTTTTGATAACGGAACTGCTACTAATATTGATGACGATTTTTATGAATTTGACTTAAGAGGAGTATTGCTCAATGGTGATAACAACGCTCAATTTGAACTATTTATAGATGGAGTTTCAGAAGGAACATTTTCCTATGATGAATTGGTCAATGTGACGATCTCAGCAGACAATCAAGTTCATACCATACAAATTATTGATACGACGGATCCGTCTTGTGTTTTTGAATTGGATACAGAGGTATTGGTATCCTGTTCAACGGACTGTGAAATTAATATTGATTTTCTTGATTCAGAATGCTTTGATAATGGTACACCTACTGATCCTAGTGATGATTTTATTGAGTTGAGTATTAACATTTCAGCTGTAAATGGGTCTACGACAGAAATGTTTAATTTTTACGTAAACGGCGTCCTGGAAGGAATATACATGTATGGCAATCTTCAAGTCATTACGCTTCCTGCACAAGACCAAACGGTCACTCTGAGATTCCAGGATAGTCAGGATTTGCAATGTGAAGTGGACATAGATACCGATTTGTTTGCACCGTGTTCGAATGGATGTTTGATTGATTTAAATATTGTTGCTTTCGAATGTTTCGATAATAATACACCAACAGATGTAAACGATGATTTTTACGAGTATATAATACAAGGAGAAGTATTAAATGGAATGCCTTCCAGTGGGTTTGAGGTATTTGTAGATGGTACTTCTGTAGGAACAAGTGATTACGGTGAAAATTACACGGTAACTTTGCCTGCTGATGGTGATATACATATTATTGAAATTGTAGACCTTGATGATTCAGCTTGCACATCTACATTTTCGACCAGCAATCTCACTTCATGTTCTACCGATTGTGAAATCAGCATTGACAATTTGGTTTTTAATTGTTCAGATAATGGAACGCTAGATGATCCAAGCGATGATTTTTATGAAGTGACATTTACGGCATCCGCTATAAATGGTGGTAGCGGGTTTGAGTTGACCGTAGGAGGAAATCAAATTGGAATCTTCAATTATGGACAAGAAGTAAATCTTGAGTTTGATGCAGATGGCGAAACACTTATTTTGGTGTTGGAAGATTTGAGTGATGAACAGTGTAAGCTTAATGAGACCGTAACTACTCTGAATACCTGTTCGGATTTATGTACAATAGAACCGATGATCCTGTCGTCTGAATGTCTGGATAATGGTACTCCAATAGATCCATTTGATGATTTCTGGGAGATAACACTGATTGTTAATCCTCAAAACGGAGAAACGGCTCTGGATTATGAATTGCGAGTTGATGGTGAATTGGATGGCATTTACCCTTATGGAGAAACTATTGTTATCACCATTCCTGCGGATGAATTGACACATCTTATCTCTGTGAATGATGTGGATGACGTAAATTGTGATGCAACGGTGAATACAGAACAATTAGATTATTGCAGCACTCCTTGTGAGGTTACAGCCAGTTACGATAATGTCAGCTGCGACAACAATGGAACCAACGATACGAGCGCTGACGATTTGTATTTTGTTGATCTTACCGTTATGAATCCCGAGGACGGTCAGTTTGAGATTCCAGGGTATTCAATAAGTGGAAATTTCAATGAGACCATCACAATAGGGCCGTTTTTAATTTCAGATGGTAATTTGGAATTAGAGATATTTGATGTGGCACAAAACCTTTGTTTTATCACTGTTGAATTGATACCTCCATCACCTTGTAGTGATTGTGAACAAACTGTGGACGCAGGTATGGGGGGGACGATTTCTTGCGAGAACACAGAAATTATTCTTACGGGTTCTTCATCCGAGGTTGGAGATTATGAATGGTATGGACCTGCTGGGAACCTGGTGAGCGAAGAATTGACAGCAACAGCTGTAAGCATTGGAACATATACCTTTAGAGTAACTTACCCGGACGGATGCATAGTCGAAGATGACGTAGAAGTACAAGCAGATACAGATTTACCTGTAGCAATTTTGACCAGTGATGGCGATATAACGTGCGAGAAATTAATTAGTATATTGGATGGAACTGCTTCGGGATCATCAGATGATTTCTTTTTTTATTGGTTTGATGAAAACGAGAATTTGGTTTCCGAAGATCCGATTTTTGAGACGGATATGCCGGGAGTTTACTTTTTGCAGGTAGAGTCTAAATCCAACAATTGCAGATCGGCGTTAGAAGCCATAATCGTCAATGAGTTTGTAAATGAGCCCACTGCGATAATTTATGCCGAACCAAGTAATGTGATTGATTGTGTTATTGAGACGATTGTGTTGTCTACGGAGCAAGAGGAAAACGTCAATTATATCTGGAGTTTTAATGGAAACACCATTGATGCGGTGATGGAGTTGGAGATTTCGGAAATTGGTACGTATGGATTGATTGCCATTGACACAATTACGGGCTGTTCTGGAAATGCAGATTTGTTAATTACCAGTCTGGTAGATTACCCTAATATTTCGTTGGAGGCTCCTGAACAATTAAATTGTGATAATGCGGAAATTTTAATCGCAGCTACGACCTTCCATACAAGTGACAGTTTTACATCCTATTGGCAAGACGAAAGTCAAAATATCATTCTAGAGAATCAGGATTCATTAGTCGTGTCAGAGCCTGGAATATATTCATATACATTAATCGACAATAACAACGGATGTGAAAATAAGGATTCGATATTGATTGAGTTGTTTGAGACAGAAGTTGAAATTGTGACTACTCCTGATGTGACGTATACCGAAGGACAGAGTGTTCGACTAACGGCCACTGTCAATATTGAAACCTCACAAATCGAATCGATTCAATGGACTCCTGACGAGAATATGAGTTGTCCGACTTGTCTTATAACGAGCATTAGTAACCCAACGGATAGTCTTTACACGATTACGGTAATAGATGTAAATGGATGTTTGGATACGGCACAGGTAAGATTGATTCGCAAAGAACGGCCAGAAGTGTTTATCCCTAATGTAATAAATCCTGGAAGTAATTCTGGAAATGATAGGTTTACCATTTTTGCCAACGAAGAAGTGGAATTGGTTTTGACCATGTCTGTTTATGATCGATGGGGAAATCTTATTTATACTTCACAAAATGTAGAACCTAATGATCTGGGTGCGGGATGGGATGGTACATTTAACGGAGAAAATGTAGAACAGGGTGTATATGTGTATATGTTAGAAGTATTGTTGGCGAATGGGGATAGAGAGTCTTTCTTTGGAGATTTGACGGTGATTTGGTAGAAAGAGATTGGAAAGATTGAAGAGATTGGAAAGATAGAAATTGTCTTTTCAAGTTTAGTCGAGCAATTGAAGAGATTTTAAGGAGTACTTTTGAGATTAAACAAGGAATTGGATTGAATCAAAAATTTTGGTTTAATTCCTTGTGTTAGCTTTCTACTCTGCCTTGAAGGAAAGTACAATAATTGAGAGGTGTTCCTTGTAGTTGAAACTGATAGGCCATAGCACAGGGTGCATTTAGAAAAGGACAAATAGTATATGCGTAGCGTTTGAAAAGTGACAATTAATTTTACGATAAAACAGAATGAATTGAGAAATAAAGCGATAACTGCTGGTTTTGGGACAATAGTAGCAAAAGTGTCATTCATAATGATTTTGTTATTTATGTTGTTGACTCCTTTTCAAAAGGTGCAGGCTCAAGTGGTCTTGTACATGGAGATTATGAGTGAGGACAAACCCATCAAGTATTATGAAGGTCAGACTTTGATGTACAAGTCGAAAGAATTCCCAGATGATTGGCAAACGATAAAAATTGAACGAATCCTCGATGAAGAAAAGATCATTCTCTACGATGGTGGTATGTTACAACTGGATAACATCAAAACGATTCGACGAACCAGGGGATGGGCCAAAGCGATTGGATATATGCTTCAAACATTTGGTTTAGCTTGGCTGGGCTGGGGGAGTATTGCCAGTGTGACTACGGATAACGTGGATTTTACCTTGGATACGGCACTAACCGGTGGAACAGCTCTTTTATCAGGTTATCTGATTCGCAAATTGTTTTACTACAAAAATTACAAGGTAGGAAGAAGGGTTAGATTAAAAATTCTGGATTTAAGCTGGCCCGAGCCTAGAGGGTATTAGCATTTATTTCTTTCTTCCGATTCTCTTTGAGTTTGGAGGCATTTGTTTTCCGAAATGTTGTACCCAAAATCTGCCATGAGTAGCAACGGCCATTTCGTCTACTTTGGGATTCATTAGCATTTTGCAGTGACTTCGGCTATCCAACCAATCCCGTAATACTTCTTCAAATGATTTCTGACCTTCACCAAGATTTTCACCGGCTACTTGCCAGTCATATCCGTATTCTTCCAGACGCTCACCAATATCTTCACCATTGATCGAATAATGCGCAAAAAAATTGTATCTGGTCATTTCCTTGGCATGCCCCAAAGCTGATTTGTACAATGTATCGCTCCATTTGAGTGGAGAGGTTGCCGGCATATATTTTCTGCCACAAAAACACCCATTGGCTCGTATCCGATTTACTTTTTTTAAAATGTCAATTTTGTAATCATTGCTTGGATATTCAGTATGGATGGGATTATCCGCTGAGTAAGGATAAGTAGTCCCAGCCAAAAGAAAAATCACTATTGAGAATATCCATTGCATACGGTGAAAACGTAAATTAAATTTTAAATATTTTACTTCTAATTTTCCTTAGTATTCTATTAAGTATTAAATATGATATTTATACCCCTAAATATTGCACTCTATTCCTGCTCTTTATGTTTATTTAACACATGCTGACATGCATCTTCCAATAAATCAAAAACATCACCAAAGCCTCCCGTAAAGTAAGGGTCAGGTACTGCCATATTCATCTTTGGATGAGAATAATTGAGTATTAATTCTACTTTTTCTATGTCTCTTTCGTCAGAAGCCAATGCTACGATGTCTCTGAAATTTTGTGAGTCCATCGCTAAAATAAGATCAAAATCATCAAAGTCTCTTTTTGAGAATTGTCTGGCTCGTTGTTGTGTAATGTCAATTCCATTTTGTGCAGCAACAGTTATCGATCCATTGTGCGGAGGGTCTCCAATATGCCACGATCCGGTTCCGGCAGAATCAATTTTCCAATCCAGATTCTGTTTTTTCACCATATCGGAAAGTATGCCTTCTGCCAAAGGTGATCTGCAAATATTGCCAAGACAAACCATTAAGATTTTCATCCGAATTATTTTGTCAATTAACAGTGCGGTTAAGTATACAGTTCACTGAGAAGACCTTCTTTTAAGGCATAAGGCGAAATCCTTAACTCCTTAGGTTGGATCATCTCAATCACGACATCGATTAAAATCATGGCGACCACGATTAATTTGACTCTTGAGCTTGGTAATCCTTCCATTCTATTCCGCTCTTCAAAAGAGGCGTTAATTATCCTGGAACTCACCTGATGGTAATTTTCTAGCGAAACGGTCGATATTTTATTTGAATAAATAGGGTTTCCGTTCATACTTTCTACTACCTCAAAAGATCCGGAAGCACCAATGAGAGAATCAATTTCTACGTTGTCGGCATTGGATCGCAAATCCATTAGTTCATCATGAATAAACCCAACAATGTTGTCAATTTCTTTTTTAGAAATAGGTTCACTGTTGTGAAATGCACTATGTAAAACACCTACTCCAATATTTGAAGATTTTGACCACGAATTCAAACCATTTTCGACCAATATGAATTCTACACTACCGCCACCGATGTCCATTATGAGATGATTGCCAGTCATTGGGTGAAGCATTGAAACACCTTTAAAGATCAACTCTGCTTCTCTGTCGCCCTGAATCACTTCTATGTCTAATCCGATTTGTTCACGGACAGTAGCGATAAATATGTCCTTGTTTTCAGCCGAACGCAAGGCTGCCGTACCCGTTATTTTAAATTTTGATACGTGAAATGATTCCAGTAATGATTTGAAGTGCGTAAGGGTCTGTACGCCTTTTATGATTGCTTTTTCACTGATTTTTTGAAGTCCCTCTTCGGCCAAACCTACAAATGATCGTTCTTTATGAATTGTATCAAAAACGCCATTTTTGTCGATATCGACAATTAGGATGTGAAATGTATTTGAGCCAAGATCAATAATACCTATTCTATCCACCGTTACCCGCTTGTTGATGAATTTGTTTTGCCTGATTTATTAGATTAGTATAGAACTTAATTCCTTCTGGTGAGATTTGATTGGCATAAGCTGGTTTTTTATCTTGCAAAAATACATATCCCATACAGTCGCCATTAAAATAAACATCAGCTTCCAAGGCAATATTCCCTCCTATATGAAAAAATTCTCGACCAATGGGTTTGCAGTGGGTCGGAATTCCACCCATTTTTTTTGTACTGATAAGATTTAAGTTGGCATGAATGCTTGGTTTGTCATCCTGACTGATGGAAAACGGCAGATTGTAAAAGATATAATCAATATAGGTACCTTTATTTACTAATTCTTGCATTACATCGTTTGGAATAGATTCCAAATCATCGAACATTTGATCTACAATTGCTGCTTGATCTGAAGATGGTTGATTCTCTTTTTTTTGATCTGATTTACAAGACAAAAGGATACTAGTAAACAGGAAGAAGTAGAGGAATTTTTTCATTTAACTATTTTTCTTTTGCAAATTAAAGCAAACATAAGCCTAATCACAAACGACGATAGGTGATTATTGATCAACAGAAGTTATAATCTATTGGCTTGTCTCAATTAGAAGGTGTATTCCGTTCGAACAGTAACAAAATAATTGATCGCTCGCACTACATAAATTGAATTAAACGCGCGTGTATATCGTACGGTAAGGCCAAGTTTTGAATTAAAGGCATAATCCACACCAAGAACATACCCGACATTGTGTCTTTCATAGTTGTCGATATCATCACTAAGTAGGCCACTCACTGAATTGACATCAAATAGATAGGCGTACATTAATCCTGCATGTGCTTTGGCCTTGTAATAACTCTCATCTTCAATGAGCCAATCCATGATATTGACATAAACGGGCAATTCAATGTATTTGAGGTCTGTGAAATTGTTGTTGCCACCACCAAATCCAAATCCGGCTGTGCTCCCGCGCTGACTGTAGAGCATTTCAATGTTTAGATCTACATTTTTTTTGAGTGGATAGGCAAGTTTGAAACCACCGGTCCAGCCTAATTTTGAAAACCCAGCTAAGTCATCTCCATCGATTTGTGAAAAATTAAGCCCAAAAACAGCACTTCCTTTAAATCGTTGAGCATCAGCGTGATTAATAGAAAAAACTACAACAAATGCCGATACAAACAATAAATTATT
>JBCCVV010000030.1:0-41297 GCA_039194925.1 Bacteroidota bacterium | reverse complement strand
TAGTGTTTTCGGTTTCGGGCCAATTGACCATTACTGAAATAAGCTACAACCCACCAGAATCTGGTACGGATAGTTTAGAGTACATCGAATTGTACAATGAGACAGAAGAAGAAATCGATCTTACCAATTATGTGATTAGTGATAATGGTGATCATACTATTGCGGGCGGCACAATAGCTGCCAATGGATATGCCATCCTTGCTATAAATCCGGGAGCAATTATGACCGTACTAGGAGTTGAAGCTATTGAAATAGCAGATATCGCTTTAAGCAATGGTGGAGAGAGTATTTCAATTTCGAATCCAAATGGCTTACTTTTGGATGAGGTGGCATTTGATGATAACCCTCCATGGCCTACATTTGAAGATGGTACGGATGGTTCCGGTGCAACAATTGAGTTGTGTGATCTAGAATCAGATAATAGCGATGGTTCTAATTGGAGAGCAGCGACCAATGATTTGGGAGTAATGGTTGATGGAAAGGCATTTTTGGGTACTCCGGCGGCAGAGAATACAGTGAACTGTGAGATAATCGTTGAAGTTTCCAGTAACATTTTTACTCCGGCGGATATTACCATAAATGTTGGTGAGACTGTGACCTGGGTCAATACTGGCGGTTTTCATAATGTAAACGGTACTACGGATACATACCCTGATAATCCAGAAAGTTTTGGAAATGGAGCGGCTTCAGGAGACCTTTGGACGTATGAATTTACATTTACCATTCCGGGTGTTTATGACTATCAGTGCGATCCGCATGTCGGTTTTGGAATGGTGGGAACGGTTACTGTCGAAGAAGAACAAGAGCCTGAGATTCCGCTGTACGATATTGGACTTGTGAATACGATCAATGAAGATGGTTTTCCGGATTCCAGTGGTGTATTATGTCGTGTCGAGGGAATCGTTCATGGTGCAAATCTGAACCCTGCTGGATTGCAATTTGCTCTTATTGATGAGACAGAAGATGCTATGGGTGTATTCAATGGAACCAATTTGGGTTATGTTCACACAGAGGGTGATAAGATTAGGGTAACAGGTCGTGTAAGTCACTTTAATGGATTGTTGCAGATGGTAGAGATATCGGCACTCGAAGTGATCAGCGCCGGTAATAATCTAATTGGTCCTGAAATTGTTACAGAGCTGAACGAGTCCACAGAATCCAGGTTAATTTCTATACAAGGGCTTGTGATGGCAGATCCTTCTGACTGGGAAGGAGATGGTGGAGATTTTAATGTGAGATTTGTCAATTCTGGAAATGATACGCTTACGGTGAGAATCGATAGAGATACAGAATTGTCAACTTGGGAAGAAGGTCCTGATCCAACCGCGGCTTGGAATATTACAGGGATTGGAGGTCAGTTTGATCAGAATGCTCCTCTGTTTGATGGGTACCAGATGTTCCCGAGGTATATTACAGATTTTGATCTGTTTACAAGTACGAAAGATGAGTTGGAAGCGAAGATCAATCTCTATCCTAACCCAGCTACCAATGTTATTAATATAATGTCTGATACGCAATTGGAAGGATATACACTCTATAATCGTATGGGTAAAATTATGAGCAAGGGAGTATTCAAAGCAATGTTGGATGTTAGGGAATTGCCTTCAGGGATCTACATAATTGTTTTGACTAAAGGGGAAAAACAAAAGGTTGTACGATTCGTAAAATAAGGTGTAATAACCAGAGTGACTTCATTCTGCTTAATACATTAATTGTTTTGCTTGGCAAGATGTTAATTTTTAACCACAATGAGCACAAAGATTGCGCGAAGGTCATCAAGTTTTGATCAAATGAATTAATAGTGCAACAAACTTTGTGTTCTGTTCAGCATTCGCTGCCGATAGGCAAAAATGTCTCAAAATAGAATTAATCAATTTACAGATAAAATGGAAGGGACTTCTTTTGGTAGAGGTCCCTTTTTTGATTTCATACTATCGATGATCCTTTTTCCTGGATTTTGCATTCTATTTCGAGTGTTTCTGTGTAGTTGTATTCAACGAATCTGGCAATGAAATTTTAACATTTATATGTAATAATATATTAAGCTGTAATATGTTGTATGCGAGTCAGTTAGATTCATAATAAGAGCATTTTGATTAAAGTGGAGATTGCCTTATTTCTTTGTTGTTTTTCTTTCCGATTGTGATCAATTTTCAGTATTTTTGCAAATTAATATTGAAAAATAAAATAAATATATAAATGGCTAACGGTCAACGCATTATACCAATTAATATTGAAGATGAAATGAAATCCGCTTACATCGATTATTCGATGTCTGTAATCGTTTCAAGAGCATTGCCGGATGTGAGAGATGGATTTAAACCGGTACATCGTAGGGTTTTGTTTGGGATGTCCGATTTGGGATTGTTTTACAACAGGGCACACAAGAAATCAGCCAGAATTGTGGGAGAAGTACTTGGTAAGTATCACCCTCATGGAGATACGTCTGTATATGATTCTATGGTGCGTATGGCTCAGACCTGGTCATTGAGATATCCTTTGGTGGATGGTCAGGGTAATTTTGGTTCAATGGATGGCGATAGTCCCGCAGCGATGAGGTATACGGAGGCCAGACTCGAAAAAATAGCGGATGAAATCTTGGTGGACATCAAAAAGGATACCGTTGATTTTGCGCTGAATTTTGACGACTCTCTAGAAGAGCCAACCGTACTTCCGACAAGAATTCCAAATTTGTTGATTAATGGTGCCTCGGGTATCGCGGTGGGAATGGCTACCAATATGCTGCCTCACAATTTAAGTGAAGTGATCGAAGGTACAAAGGCCATGGTTGATGATCCGGAAATTACGATGGAAGGATTAATGCAACATATCAAGGCACCAGATTTTCCAACAGGGGGGACCATCTTTGGATATGGAGGTGTGAAAGATGCTTTTGAAACGGGTAGAGGAAGAATCGTTGTTCGAGGCAAGGCCGACATTGAGACCAATAAGAATGGAATGGAAACCATTGTTATTACAGAAATTCCATTTCAAGTAAACAAAGCAAATCTCGTGGCCAAAATGGCTGATTTGGTTAATGATGGAAAAATTGCAGGAATACGCGACATACGAGATGAATCGGATCGAAAAGGTTTGAGGATCGTGGTAGAAGTCAAAAGAGATGGAATGGCAAGTGTCGTTCTCAGTAAACTATATAAGTATACTGCTCTACAGACCTCTTATGGTGTAAATAACATTGCATTGGTTAAAGGTAGACCTCAATTGCTTAATCTTAAGCAAATTATAGATGAGTTTATCAAGTTTCGACTTGAAGTTATTGTCAGAAGAACTCAATATGATTTAAAGAAAGCTGAGGAAAGGGCGCACATACTCGAAGGATTGTTGATTGCACTGGCAAATATCGATGAGGTTATTGCGATTATCAGAAGGTCAAAAACGGTAGATGAGGCTCGGGAGGAATTGGTCAAAGCGTTTGAGTTGACAGAAATCCAGGCGAAAGCCATCCTTGAGATGCGACTTCAAAAATTGGTAAGTCTGGAAGTGGAGAAAATCCAGGCAGAATATGATGAATTGCAAATTAAGATTGCTCGATATAAAGAGATCTTAGCCAATGAGCGAATTCAGAGAGATATTATCAAAGAGGAGTTGGATGAGATCAACGAAAAATATGGTGATGAGAGAAGAACGGATATCAGCTATGCAGATGACGAAATTAGCATTGAAGACATGATTCCAAATGAAGAAGTAGTTATATCTATTTCTAAATTAGGTTATATCAAAAGAACGAAGTCGTCGGAATATAAAGCTCAATCCAGAGGTGGTAGAGGGTCAAGAGGTAGTAAGACAAGAGATGAAGATTCCGTGGAACACTTGTTTGTAGCTGATGCACATAATTATATTTTATTGTTTACGGAATTGGGAAGATGCTTTTGGTTGAGAGCATTTGAGATTCCGGAAGCGAGTAAAACTTCAGCCGGACGTGTGATTCAGAATATAATTAACATGCCGAAAGAGGATAAGGTGAAGTCGTACATTATTGTTAAGGACCTTACCGATCAGGATTTCTTAAATACGAATTATGTATTCTTTTGCACTGAGCAAGGGTTGGTGAAAAAGACTTTGATGGAGAAATTCTCCAGACCCCGAACGAATGGTATCAATGCGATAACCATAAATGAGGGAGATCATTTGCTGGAAGCCAAGCTGAGTAATGGTGCAAATGATATTCTTATTGCCAATAGAAACGGACGTGCGATTCGGTTTCCAGAGGAGAAAGTTCGAGCAATGGGAAGATCTGCTGCGGGGGTGCGAGGTATTCGACTGGATGGAGATGGTGACGATAAAGTGATTGGAATGCTTTCGGTAGATCCACAAGATCCGGATGTGACTATTTTTGTAGCTTCCGAAAAAGGCAGTGGGAAACGATCCGCCTTAGAAGAGTATAGAATTACAAATCGAGGAGGAAAAGGTGTGAAAACCATGAACGTCACTGAAAAAACGGGTAAGGTTGTAGCTGTAAAAGCCGTAAGCCCGTATGATCATTTGATGATAACAACTGTGGAGGGAATTATGATTCGGTCTGCGGTAAGTGATCTGAGAGTGATGGGTCGTGCTACACAGGGTGTTAGAGTAATTAACCTTGGTAAGAAAGATGCTATTGCTGATGTGGCGGTGATTCGAAGAGATGAAAATAGTAATGACGAAGAAGAGTAAATGAATTTTGAAAATTTGTGATTTGTATGATGGAATGACGCGAGGCCCTTATTTATAAAGGATTCCGTACATGATTCTCTGAAAATTCATGTTTTTTTAACATTTTTGCAGTCAGTCTTTAACACTAAATAAACACATATAACTGTTTTTGCCCGTCATAAGATTGAATTTAAATCAACCATTGGGTAAAATAACTAATAACAAAATGACAATTTCTATGAAAAAATTAGCTCTGGGACTTCTTAGTCTGTTTCTTGTTGTAGGTACTATAAATGCACAAGAAGGTAAAAAAGCACTTAAGAAAGGAAGTAAGATGCTTGAAAAATATGGTAAAAATGCAATTGACAATGCGGATCAGTTGGATGAAGGTTTGATGTTGGTTGAAAAAGCCTTTGAAGATGAAGAGGTGAGCTCAAAAGCAAAAAATTATAATGTATTGGGTTCGGCTTACAATGCTGTAGCATCTGGGCAGATTAATGCAAAATTATTAGATGGTACATATGTGTTGAGTCAGGCGAATTTGGCTCTTAAGGCAATGGATGCTTTTAAGAAGGCACATATGATGGCGGAGAAAAAAGGTGATAAGAAAGATGCTATTTCCGGTCTTCAGGCAAATGAAAGTCATCTTAATAATATAGGTATCTATTATTTCCAATCCAACGAGTATGCAAATGCTTTTGATTATTTCAATGCTGCTATAGATGCGTACAAGTCATTAAAAGAAATGGGTGGAGATTCAAGATTGGATGTTGAGGCAGATAGAAAAGATCACTATTTTTATACGGGTGCTGCGGGATATTATGGTGAAAAAGGTGATGCTGTAATACCGGTTTTGGAAGCATTAGAATCAGAAGGTACGGATAAAGGTTTGGTATATGAAGCTTTATTTAGCTTGTATTCAAAAACGGATAAAGAAAAAGCTGTAGGGTATTTGGATAAAGGAAGAGCTGCATTTCCAGATGATACTGGTCTATTGTTTGCAGAAATCAACTACTACTTGCAAGAAGGTAAGTTGGACGTGTTGACAGGAAAGCTTAAGACTGCAATTGAGAAAGAGCCAGACAACATAAGTATCTATACTACCTTGGGTAACGTATACGATCAAATCAATCAGAAAGAGAGAGAAGCGGGTAACTTTGAAAAAGCAGATGAGAACTTTGAGGAGGCATTAAGTTATTATTCACAAGCGGTAGAAAAAGATCCATCTAATTTTGATGCAGTTTACAGCCAAGGAGCATTGTATTATAATAAGGCGGCTTCTTATACGGATCGAATAAATGCATTGGCAAACGATTTCTCCGCAGAGGGAACTAAGAAGTACGATGCGTTGAAAGCGGAAATGGATGGCTTTTTTGATCAAGCAATGCCATTCTTTACAAAAGCGATAGGAATGAATCCAAATGATCTAAATACATTGATTGCCTTGAGAGAAATTCATGCCAGAAAGAATGAAATGGACAAAGTTTCCGAATATAAAGCCAGAATTGATGCATTGTCAACACAAGGCTAGATAAAGAATTAATGCAATAGTTTTTCGAAGGAGCTGTAGAAATGCAGCTCCTTTTTTGTGTATAAAATTAACGAATAAAGGGCTTAAAGCCCTTTATTCGTTTTTAAATTGAATATAATCATGTATTTACATATTATGGTTTAATATAATATGTATATTTGACCTTATATGGAATAAGACGTCAGAATGTTTTATTGCATCTAACCGACCCGATTGGCTTCATTTTTCTTCGAAGCTGGTGATAATTTCCTGTTTTGTTTACAATAAAGTTATAATGTGTAATTGATTTGATTACACGTAGTGATGTATTACATGTTTTTTATATATAAAAGGTAGAAAAGTGGGAAAATAGTGCTAGATAGTGTCAAATTGTGTTAGATTTGAACTATCAATTAATTAAATGCTTTGAAAGGCTACCAACTGACAGGAGAGTATGAGTGTAAACTCGATGCCAAAGGGCGTCTAAGGCTACCTTCTTCTCTTATCAGGCAAATGGGGCACAACGGAGTTCTTGAGTTTGCGATTAATCGAGGATTCGAAAAGCATTTAATGATGTATCCCAAAGATGTTTGGGAGGGAAAGACGAAAAAAATTAACCAGCTCAATATTTACAATACAAAAGAGCGACGAGCATTAAGGTACTTTTACCGCGGAGCATCCATGTTGTTTATGGATAGTGCAGATCGAATTCTGCTTCCTTCGGCTTTGATTGAGTATGCAGGACTGAAAAAAGACGTAATCCTGTTTGCTTATCATGAGCAGATTGAATTGTGGGATAAGGAAAGTTACCTTGAAATGCTTAATGATGAACCTGATTCATTTGCAGAAATAGCGGATGATATCTTTGGCTCACAAGGCGATGCAGATGGCGAGCAAGCTGAATCTGATGTCTGATGAGTGATTATCATGTGCCTGTAATGTTAGATGAATGTATAGCTGGTCTTAATCTAAAGCCGGATGGAAGTTATGTTGATGTGACTTTTGGTGCCGGTGGACATTCCCAATCGATTTTAAAAAACATAGGTGTCAATGGACATTTATATGCCTTTGATCAGGATGATGATGCAGCGGCAAATGCAATTGAGGATTCGAGATTTACTTTTCTTAAAGCAAATTTTAGATACATTAAGCGGTTTCTCAGGGTAGAGGGGGTGAGGAGTGTAGATGGAATTCTGGCTGATTTAGGTGTTTCTTCTCATCAATTGGATTTTCCGGAAAGAGGATTCTCGTATCGGTTTGATGCAGAACTGGATATGCGGATGAATTTTGCTGATGAATTGACAGCTGCAATCATATTGAAAGAGTATGGTCAGGATGATTTGCAATTGCTCTTCAGTAAGTTTGGTGAAGTGCGAAATGCTCGAACATTGGCTAAATTGATCGTTCAAGAGCGGGGTAAAGCCGAAATCAAAACGACTTTTCAGTTTAATGAGATTTTAGAACGCATCCGATTTGGTCCAAAGGCAAAATATTTTGCGCAAGTATATCAGGCGTTGCGAATGGAAGTAAACCAAGAGGTTCAAGTGCTGGAGGAAATGTTGCAGGGAGGAATGGAAGTGCTTAGGCCAGGAGGGAGATTTGTGGTGATGAGTTATCATTCAATAGAAGATCGAGTCGTGAAGAATTTCTTTAAGACAGGTAATTCGGAAGGAGAGGTTCAAAAGGATGATTACGGGGTTATAACTCGGCCATTCAAATTGATTAATAAACGAGTGATATTGGCAAGTGATGAGGAGGTGAGGCAGAATAGCAGGGCAAAGAGTGCAAAATTAAGAATAGCGGAAAAGTTGAAATAAGCAATCCTGGAGTGAAAATGGAGAGTTGGGTGTGTGAAGGATAAAATAAAATAAAACCATTTGATGACTAAGGGTCAACATAAGAAAACTACAAACTTCAGATTCAAGGGAATCGAATGGCTTTTTATGAATTTGCCTTTTGTGTGCTACCTCGCATTGCTGGGTATTGTATACATCTATAGTGCCCATAGTGTAGAAGGTAATCTACGGGAAATTGAGGCGCTAAAGAATGAAGTAAACGATACGAGATGGAGGTACATGGAAATCAAACAGGAAATAATGTACGGTAGTACACAATCGCAAATTGAAAAGAAAGTCGCGGACCTGAATCTTAAACCTATCAGAACCGTGCCTATAAAAATAACTGACTCAAAATGAGGCGACGGGCAAGATGGATAGGAAGAAAGAGTTGTTAATAAGGGTTTATTTGGTCCTTGCGGCCTTTATATTGTTTGCCATGGTGATCATGGTGAGGGTGGTAAAGGTGTCCATTGTCGAAGGCGATAAATGGAGAGATAAAAGTAAGCATAATGTGAAGATGCGAACTCTGACAGCAGAGCGCGGAAACATATATTCTGAGGATTTCAACTTGTTGAGTACCTCGCTAAAGTTCTTTGAAATTCATATGGATCTAACGGTCGCCAAAGATAAGTACTTCAATGAGAATGTAGATTCCTTGGCATATTGTCTTAGCAGATCAATTGGAAAGCATAAGACGGAATGGGAATGGAAAAATTCGCTTGTTAGGACTAGAATGGCCGGAAAGCAATATTTTCCAATAGCAAAGAAGGTTACCATTGATGAATATAATAAAGTCAAGAAGTTTCCAATCCTTAGAAAAGGACGAAATGGAGGAGGGCTGATAGCTGAGCCATTTAGCCGACGTACCAAACCTTATAATGGATTTGCAAGCAGGACCATAGGGGAGGATAGAGAAAATGCTTCAAAAATTGGATTAGAAGGGTATTTTGATACTTTCCTTAAAGGAGACTCTACTCAAGTGTTGATGAAGAGAATTTCTCCTGTCAAGGATGAATGGGTGCCGATCTATGATTTGGAAGATTTCGAGCCGGGGAGAGGAAATGATATTGTTACAACTATAAATATTGATATTCAGGATATTGTGCATAATGAATTGTTGTCCAGAGTGGAAGAATTGGAAGCGGAAGCCGGGGCAGCGGTTGTTATGGATGTAGAAAGCGGTGCAATTAAAGCCATCTCAAATTTCAGAAGATTAGAGAGTGGGAAGTATGCTGAGATTTACAACGATGCGATTGGTCGCATGTCTGAGCCAGGTTCGACGTTTAAATTAGCAAGTGTTCTTGCTCTTTTGGATGATGGGTATTGTGATCTGGAGACTTCAGTCGATTTGAGGGGCGGTAAAATGAAATTCTACGATCAGTGGATGTACGATTCCGAACGGCACGGACTGGGTAGAGTGACATTGACGGATGTATTTCAGAAATCATCCAATGTGGGTATTGCCAAAATGGTTCATGATCATTACAATAACAAAGATGGTCGAGTGCATTTTGTTGAGAAGATGGCTCAACTGAATATGACGGAAAAAACCAACATCGAGATTGTGGGCGAGAAGCGGCCTAAGGTAAAACATCCAAAAAAAGATAAGAAGATATGGTATGGTACGACTATTCCATGGATGGCTCACGGATATGAACTTATGGTGACTCCTTTACAGATGCTCAACTTGTATAATGCAATTGCGAATGATGGTCGAATGATGAAGCCATATTTGGTTTCTGAAATCAGAGATGGAGAAAAGGTTGTGAAAAAGTTTAAACCAAAGGTTATTAATGGGCAAGTCGTAAAGCCTCAAGTTGTAAACTATGCGCAGCGGTTATTGAAAGGTGTTGTGCAGAGTGGGACCGGACGAAAATTACAGTCTGATATTGTGGATATTGCAGGCAAGACTGGAACTACCCGGGTAAACTATGCTACCATTAAAGAAGGTGAGCGAAAGGAATACAATGCTTCTTTTGCCGGATTCTTTCCAGCGGATGAACCTAAGTATTCGATGATCGTAGTGATTTATAACCCAGGAGGTTATATCTATTACGGAGCTTCGGCGGCAGGACCTGCTTTTAAGAAGATAGCGGAACGAATAACAACATTGTCCAACAATTTGATTTATTCGGAAGAGACCAGAGCGATTGCCAAAGTAGAGTTGCCAGAATCAAATGCAGGATACAAGAAGGATTTTGAACGCGTATTTGATTATGTGGGGCTTGATTATAAGACCAAAAAGAAAGGGAATTGGGTAGAAGTGGATCCATTTGAAACAAAGATGTTAATTGATAAAAAGAAAATAAGCAAATCGATAGTGCCAAATGTAAAAGGCATGGGAGCTAGAGATGCGATATATGTTCTTGAGAATCTAGGAATGAATGTAGAGGTAAGTGGAGTAGGGAAAGTGATAAAACAAACCATCAAACCGGGTTCCAAGATCAAAGGTCAGGACATTACGATTTATTTGAATTAAAAACGTAATGACTCATGACTGAGGAAAGAAAGTTGTTTGAAATACTTGATGATAATCAGCCGATTCTTTTCGAAGGGAGTAGGGATGTGATCATAAATGAGTTGCAGATTGATTCCAGGAAAGTGAAAACAGGCGATGTGTATTTTGCCATCAAAGGTCATACGGCCGATGGGCATGACTACATTGAGTCTGCAATAACAAATGGAGCAAAGGTTGTTTTTTGTGAAGACTTAAACTTTGACTACGATGCACAAACCACTGTAGTGCAGGTGGAAAATACAAGAGATGCTTTGGCGAAAGCGGCTGCACTTTATTTTGATGATCCGTCTCAAGATGTGCAATTAATAGGAGTTACAGGTACCAATGGGAAGACAACCGTGACGACCTTGTTGTGGCAATTGTTTGCATCGATGGGGTTCAAAACGGGATTGATTTCGACTGTTGAAAATAAAATTGGAGACAAAGTTATTTCAGCTACACATACAACACCGGATGTGATCAGTCTAAATCGATTGCTGAGTCAAATGAGAGACGAAAACTGTGAATATGTATTTATGGAAGTTAGTTCTCATGCGATTGATCAAAAAAGAATTAAAGATGTGCGATATGTGGGTGGTGTTTTTACCAATATGTCTCACGATCATTTGGATTATCACAAGACGTTCAAAAATTATATATGGGCGAAGAAAAAGTTCTTTGATGCCCTTCCTTCTGAGGCATTTGCCTTGGTAAATGTTGATGACAAGAGAGGAGAAGTGATGGTGCAAAACACCGAAGCCAATAAATTGACATATTCGCTTAAAAGTGTGTCAGATTATAAGGCCAAGCTATTAAGCAATGGTGTAGATGGGCTGCAATTAAAAATAGATGGCCATGAAGCTCATTTTAGAATGGTAGGTGAATTCAACGCCTATAATATTCTCTCTGTTTATGCCACTGCGATGGAATTAGGATTTGACTCCATTGAAGTATTGCAACATTTGTCAAATATCACAGGTGCTGAAGGAAGATTTGAAAATATTAAAGTGGAAGGTGTACGCAAAATCGGAATTGTTGATTATGCACATACACCAGATGCACTGGAAAATGTTCTTAAGACCATCGGCAAGGTGAAATCCCCTGAAAGTCAGGTGATTACTGTGGTTGGTTGTGGTGGAGACAGGGATGCTGCAAAACGTCCTAAAATGGCGGTAATAGCAGCTCAGAGAAGTGACAAGTATATTTTGACAAGCGACAATCCACGGTCCGAAAATCCTGAAACGATTCTGGATGATATGGAAGCTGGTCTTGATTCAATAATGAAAAAAGGCATGCTGAGAATATCGGATAGGGCTCAGGCGATTAAGACTGCTGTGATGATTGCTGGTCCAAATGATATTATACTGGTAGCAGGGAAAGGACATGAAAAATACCAAGAAATAAATGGGAAGAAATTCCCTTTTGATGATAAAAAAGTACTCAAAGCCGCGATGGCTGACGGTGCTTAAAGATTGGTTCTATTATCATTCTCAGGTTGGTTTTAACAGTTGCAGTAGGTAAGAACCCGCGCAAAAAGTTGTGTGTTGCCTACTGACAACTGTTATCTTTAAAACATTAAGATGAAAAGAGAATTTTAATAGACATTCGATTACAGTTTGGTTCTACGATTAAAGAACTGTAATCATACATAAGGCGAAAAGACGGAAGAGGTCCATGTAAGGAAACTACACATTTTTTACAGTCCTTCTAAACGATTAGTATTTAATCACCATCGTTTAATAAACGGCTCACCTCTACATATAATCTTCTTCTTATACTCGCTTATACTTAATGACCAAAAGAGAAGATGCTATATCATCTATTTGAATATTTAGAGAAAAATTATAATCTGCCTGGAGCAGGTTTGTTTCAATACATCAGTTTTCGATCGGGAGTAGCGATTATTATTTCCTTAATCATTTCTATTCTCTTTGGAAATCGGATTATACGTTCTTTGAAAAGATTGCAAGTAGGAGAGACCGTAAGAGATTTGGGGCTCGCCGGACAAAAGGAGAAAGAGGGAACCCCTACGATGGGTGGTTTCATCATAATACTGGCAACTATGGTGCCATGTTTGCTCATGGCAGATTTGACCAATATCTATATTATCTTGTTGATCCTCACCACTATTCTGATGGCGTCTATAGGCTTTGCGGATGACTATATTAAAGTGTTTCGCAAGAATAAAAAAGGTCTCGCTGGTCGATTTAAAGTGATTGGTCAGGTTTTGTTGGGTTTACTGGTTTCTTGCGCTATGTTGATGCATGACGATATTTTAGTAAGAATGCCTTTAGCCGACGCGACACTGGCAGGGTATGAAGTGATTGAACAATTTAAGATCGAGATTTCCAGAGTGGGAGCAGCTAGTGAAATGGTTGAAATGGCTTATGTAAAGACTACGCTGACCAATGTTCCATTCTTCAAAGGAAATGCTTTTGATTACAATGGTTTGCTTTGGTTTTTAGGGGATAATGCGCCAAAATTTGTTTGGGTTGTGTTTGTTCCAATTGTCGTATTTATTGTTACTGCAGTATCAAATGCAGCGAATCTTACGGATGGAATCGATGGATTGGCTACGGGTCTGTCGGCGATCATCGCAGCTACTTTGGCCATATTGGCTTATGTAAGCGGTAATGCTATTATTGCGGATTTCCTGGATATCTATTTCATTCCTTACTCTTCGGAAATGGTGATTTTTGCTGCATGTTTCCTGGGAGGTTGTATTGGCTTTTTGTGGCACAATGCATATCCGGCGAAGGTGTTTATGGGAGATACGGGTAGTTTGACAATTGGGGGGATCATCGCGGTGATGGCGATTTTCCTAAGGAAAGAATTTTTACTGCCTATACTCTGTGGGGTATTCTTCTTAGAGACCTTGTCGGTAATTATTCAGGTGAGCTATTTTAAATATACGAGAAAAAAATATGGTGAGGGCAGGCGTGTGTTCAAGATGTCACCTATTCATCATCATTTCCAAAAACTAGGTATGCATGAGTCGAGATTAGTGACACGTTTTTGGATCATCGGAATAATGTTGGCTATTGTCACAATGATCACCTTAAAAGTAAGGTAAGTGAGATGAAGGTAGCGATTATTGGAGCGGCAGAGAGCGGAATTGGTGCCGCACTACTTGCAAAGAAAAAAAAATATGAAGTTTTTGTATCTGACTATGGAGAGATTCCCCAACGGTACAAAGATGAGTTAGAAAATAACAATATTCCTTTTGAAGAAAAGGGACATACTATTGAAAAATTGATTGATGCAGGTTTCGTGATAAAGAGTCCTGGAGTGCCAGATACTGCGCCCGTTCTACGCAGTCTAATAAAGCAGGGCCTGAAAGTTATTTCAGAGATTGAGTTTGGTTATTCGTCATATTCTGGCAAACTCATAGCTATAACTGGTAGCAATGGGAAAACTACCACTTCAGGACTCATTTGTCACGTTTTGAAAACCGCAGGTATGGATGTTGAAATTGGAGGGAATTATGGGACTAGCTTTGCCCGGATCTTAACCGAAAGAGAACCCGAGTATCTGGTGCTTGAAGTGAGCAGTTTCCAGTTGGATAACATTGACAAATTCAAACCTGATGTGGCTTTATTATTAAATATTACTGAGGATCATTTGGATCGTTACGAGTATGATATAATGAAGTATGCTGCAGCAAAAATGAGGATCATTGAAAATCAGACAGAAGAAGATGCTTTTGTATTCAATGCTGATGATGATCTGATTATGGAATTGTACAATTCAAAAAAGGGAAAAGGTAAAGAACATCCCATTACTGAGTTAGATTACGTACAAGGCGTGTCTTCGACGGAAGGCGGTCAAAAATTTGAAATAACAATAAAAGGAAAACACAATCTTTTTAATACCCGATGTGCAGTGGAAGCTTGCCGAATTGTAGGATTGACGGATACGGAAATTGCGGGTGGATTAAAGACTTTTACAAATGAGCCTCATCGCTTGGAGGAGGTCGCTACGATTAATGGAGTGACTTTCATCAACGATAGCAAGGCGACCAATGTGGATGCTGTTTATTATGCATTAGAAGCCATAGAAGGAGATATCATTTGGATTGCTGGTGGTACGGATAAAGGGAATGATTATTCTCCTTTGTTTGAACTGGCTAAATCTAAAATAAAGGCTTTAATCTGCTTGGGTATAGATAACAAGAAGCTTGTGAAATCCTTTGCAAGACTCATACCAATAATTATCGAATCAACTAAGGTCTCAAATGTTGTCGATAATGCATTGGATCTCGCTGAGGCGAGGGACACGGTGATTTTGTCACCGGCATGCGCGAGTTTTGATCTCTTCGAGAACTACACTGATCGGGGAGATCAATTCAAGCGGAGTGTGGAACAATTGAAAATGAATAATTGATAATGAACAATTGATAATTGATAATTGAATTTATTGGGATTAAATAAATAATGGTGCTTGGTAAGTTCGGAGATGATGCGATTTAGCGATTCTGCGATTCAAGTGATTCAGCAATAGAATGGATACAGTAACGACATTATATAGTACGCTTCGGGGGGACAAATACATTTGGCTCATATTGGGCTTTTTGGGTATTTTCTCTGTCTTGGCGGTATATAGTTCCGGTGGAGCGATGGCATATAAGTATGCTGGAGGCAATCCAGAGGCGTATCTGTTTAAGCAAGGGTTTTTTATTTGTGCGGGAATGGTTGTAGCTGTGTTGTGTTATAAGTTACATTATTTGCATTATAGTCGTTTGGCACCAATTTTACTGGCGATTGCAATACCACTATTGATGTACACATTTTTGTTTGGTCCGGAGATCAATCATTCGAGAAGGTGGATTAGTATTCCATGGATTAATCAGAATTTTCAGACATCGGATTTTGCAAAGATAGCTTTGATCATGTTTGTGTCAAGGTCCTTGGCTATACGTCAGGACTTTATAAAGGATTTTCGCAGTGCGTTTCTACCCATTATAGCACCGGTAGTAATTGTTTGTGGATTGATTATGTTGGCGGATTTGAGTACTGCAGTGTTGCTGTTTACTACTTGTCTCTTGATGATGTTTATCGGTCGAGTTTCGCTTAAGTACGTGGGATTGATGATACTCTGCGGGATCATTGTTGCTTCGATTATTGTGATGGTAGGGATGCTCTTTGATACGTTTCGAGTGGATACATGGATATCAAGAATACAGACTTTTTTAGGTTCTGGAAATGAAACGTTTCAAGTAGAACAATCAAAAATTGCAATCGCAAACGGAGGCTGGTTTGGATTAGGGCCTGGGAATAGTTTGCAAAAAAACTTTTTGCCTTATGCCTACGCTGATTTCATCTATGCGATTATATGTGAAGAATATGGTGTTTTTGGCGGATTAGTAATTCTGTCAGCATACTTGGGCTTATTGTTTAGATGCATAAAGATAGTGACTCAATGTCCAAAAGCATTTGGTGCCATATTGGCGATGGGGCTTTGTCTCAATCTGGTAATACAGGCGTTTGCGAATATTGCGGTATCGGTGCAATTGGTTCCGGTGACAGGGTTAACGCTACCATTGATTAGTATGGGAGGAACATCGGTACTGTTTACGTGTATGAGCATAGGAGTGATTTTAAGTGTGAGTCGATTTGTAGAGCAGGCATATAAACAGAAGTTGGCATTAGAGAAATTAGAACAGCAGGCAGATGCGGATAATAATTAGTGGAGGAGGCACTGGAGGTCATGTATTTCCCGCTATTGCGATTGCTGATGCGATAAAAAAAGAAAGACCTGAAGCTGAGATACTTTTTGTTGGGGCTGAGGGTAAATTAGAAATGGATAGAGTACCGAAAGCGGGCTATTCTATTGTGGGATTACCGATTCGCGGATTCCATAGAAAATTGACATTTCGAAACTTAATGTTTCCTTTCAAGCTATTGGCGAGTCTTTGGAAAGCGAGAAAGGTAATAAAGGATTTTAAGCCGCATGTGGCTGTAGGAGTTGGTGGATATGCGAGTGGACCTGTTCTTCAGGTTGCGAATTTTAGAAATATTCCCACTTTGGTGCAGGAACAAAATTCGTATGCAGGAGTAACGAATAAATTGCTTGCGAAAAAGGCAGATCGGATATGTGTGGCATATGATAATATGGAGAAGTTTTTCCCCAAGGATAAAATTGTCTTCACTGGAAATCCGGTAAGAAGAGAAATATTTGAAAATAATATAACTACATCGGGAGCTAAGGCAAAACTAGGGTTGGTAGAACATAAGAAAACTATACTGATTTTTGGTGGAAGCCTGGGAGCGAGAGCGCTTAATGAGTCAATCGCAGCGGGTGTTGAATTACTGAGACAGCACTCCGAGATCAATTTCATTTGGCAGGTTGGTAAACTGTACTACGAAGATTACAATGATTCTGAAGTAGCAAAATTGCCGAATGTAACGGTGCTTCCCTTTATAGATGACATGGCATCAGCGTATAGGGCCGCTGACCTTGTAGTCTGTAGAGCGGGTGCATTGACAATCTCCGAACTCAGCCTCGTGGTAAAGGCCGCGATCTTGGTCCCATCTCCGAATGTAGCAGAAGATCATCAGACGAAGAATGCAAATGCATTGGTGGAAAAGGGTGCAGCAGTGATGGTAAGGGATGCAGAAGGAAAAGAGAAATTAGTGAAGATAATGTTGGAGTTGATTGAGGATGAAGAGAAATGTGAGGTTTTGCGAGAGAATATTAAGCAATTTGGCAGGCCGGATGCGGCGAGGGAAATTTCAAAACAAGTTTTGGAATTAATTGAAAATTGAAAAGGATTTAAATGCTAGAATGCTAGAATGCTTGAATGTGTGAATGAATACTTGAATGTTTAAATTTTTAAATGCTTGAATGTTTGATTGAATGATTAAAGGGCACTTGAATGGATGGAATAAAGAGAGTTTATTTTATTGGAATTGGAGGGATTGGGATGAGTGCTATTGCCAGATATATGAATTCGATTGGGAAGGAAGTATTTGGGTATGATAAAACAGAAACAACGTTGACCAAAAAGTTGGTTGATGAGGGAATGAAGATTCATTATGAAGATGATGTTAAGAGGATACCTGAGGGAGTGGATTTGGTGGTGTATACCCCGGCTGTACCTCAGGAACATAAAGAGTTGAATTATTTCCGAAATAATGGATATGATGTGATTAAGCGGGCTGAAATGTTGGGTAGGTTGAGTACTATGAAGAAGACAATTGCTATTGCCGGTACTCATGGCAAGACATCGACTAGTGCAATTACGGCGCATCTATTGAAATATGGGGAAATGGACATTTCGGCTTTCATAGGAGGAATTATGGCCAACTATGGAAGTAATTATATCGAGGGAGCGGGCGAATGGATTGTAGTAGAAGCGGATGAATATGATCGTTCTTTTTTGCATCTGACACCGGATATTCTCGCTGTAATGAGCATGGATGCGGATCATCTGGATATCTACGGAAGTAGTGATGTGATGCAAAAAGGATTTGAAGCTTTTATTAGCAAGATTAAAAACGGGGGGCTGGTGATCTTGAAGCAGGGAATGTTGGAGAATTTAAGCGACGAATTACTTATTGATCTTTCGAATCGAGATGTAAGAATTGTTGAATTTGGGATAAATAAGGAAGTGGATGTTGAAGTTTCAAAGATAAGAGTAGAAGAGGGAAGTTTTCATTTTGACTTCAAAAATGAGGATGAAAATTGGAATGACTTGGCAACTAATTTGCCAGGGCGTCACAACATAGAAAATGCGATGGTAGCTATAAAGATAGCTATTGAAATTGGTCTAGAGGAGAAAGATATAAGAGAAGGATTGAGATCTTTTGAGGGAATAAAAAGAAGGTTTGAAAAAATATTCGAAGGAGATGACGTGGTGTATATCGATGATTATGCGCACCATCCTACGGAGTTGAATTCAGCCATCTCCGCTGCCAAAGAGTTGTATCCGGATAGAAAGTTAACTGGAATTTTTCAACCGCATCTTTTTTCAAGAACAAGAGATTTTGTTGAAGGGTTTGCGGAGTCATTGGAATTGCTTGATGAAGTTCTATTGATGGAAATATATCCAGCGCGAGAAGAACCCTTGGAAGGAATTACATCAAAGATCATATACGAAAAACTAAAAAATGAAAATAAAGAGTTGGTGACAAAAGAGTCGCTAATGGAAAAGTTGAAAAATAAAGATTTAGAGGTATTGATGACGTTGGGGGCCGGAGATATTGATGTATTTGTACCTCAAATTAAAGCTTGGTTAAACACTTAGAATTAAAAACGTTGGCTAAAAAAAGAACATACAACAGAAGACGCACCAACTGGAAGAAAAATCTGGTTTGGACTTTGGTAGTGATTACCATTCTGGGGGTATTGTTTATGGCCGTGCAACGTAAAATGAATACAAGTGTAAGTGCAGTTTCGATCTCTGTTTCTGGCATAAAAGGAGGAAAAAACCTGGTCACCAAAAAAGGAGTAAAGCAAATGTTTCGAAACTATTTGGGCTATGATCTTGAAATGAGTACAGTACGTGAACTGGATTTGATGGATATGGAGACTATGCTGGAGGACGATGATCGGATCAAGGAGGCGGAAGTCTACATTGATAATCAAGATGTATTGCATATTGAAATTGAGCAGAGAGTTCCAATATTGCGCGTATTCAGTAAGGTTAATACGTCTTATTATTTGGATGTTGATGGCAATGAGATTCCTGCTTACCGAGGGGCGACCATTAGAGTTCCTGTGGCATCCGGTAATATAGAACACTATGATCCGAAGCTGTTAAGCGAAAATAAAGAGAGCAGGTTAAAAGATGTATACAAGCTGGCAAAGTATATTCACAAAGATGAGTTTCTAGCAGCATTGATTGAGCAAATTGACGTCCAGGAAAATGGTGAAGTGATGATGGTACCCAAGGTTGGAAGACAAAAACTGGACTTTGGACATGTGGAAAATATGGAAGAGCGATTTGATAAGTTGAAACTATTGTATAAAGGAGGAATGGAGCAAGTAGGGTGGAGGAAGTATGATGTGTTGACATTGAAGTATGATAGCAGGTCGGGTGAAGATGGGAGAGAGGGGTATCATTTGATTTATGGGAAGAAGAGAAAGTGAATGTTTGAATTACTGAATGCTTTAATGATTTAATGCTTGAATGATTTAATGATTGAATGGTTGAAGGGGTATTGGGTATGGAATTGAAAATAAGAATTATACAGGATTGAGAAGGAAGAAGAGGATAATTTTCCACTTTCAATTTTCAATTAATAAAAGGCGAAAGCCGATAAATCTATAAATTATGAAGGATCACAACAACATCCAAAATGAAATAGCAGTAGCTCTGGATATAGGGACTACGAAGGTATGTGCTATTGCAGGTTGTCTTAATGAATATGGCAAGATTGAGGTGGTAAGTGTGGGTACGGTCAAATCAGAAGGAGTTTCGCGTGGCGTAGTTTCGAACATTGATAAGACGGTGCGGGCTATCAAGGAGGCAATTGAGATAGCAGAGCGTAATGCGGGATTGAAATTTAAGTTAGTGCACGTTGGTATTGCCGGGCAGCATATCAAGAGTCTGCACCATCATGGACTTTTGGTTCGTCATGATGCGAATGATGAGATTTCATATGAAGATGTGGAGAAGCTGATCAAGGATATGCACAAATTGGTCTTGCCTCCGGGTGATAAGATCTTGCATGTGATACCTCAGGAATTTACGGTGGATGATGAGCAAGATATTATTGATCCGGTGGGTATGTCTGGAATTCGGTTGGAAGCGAATTTTCATATAATTACAGGGCAGATTTCGGCTAGTAGAAACATAATGCGTTGTGTGGAGAAGGCTGGTTTGGAAGTGGCGGATGTTACTTTGGAACCAATTGCAAGTGCTGCGTCAATACTTAGTGATGAGGAAAAAGAGGCGGGTGTTGCATTGGTTGATATTGGGGGCGGTACTACTGATATAACCATATTTAAAGATGGAATTATCCGACATACCGCGGTGATACCTTTTGGTGGAAATATGGTGACTAAGGATATACGAGAAGGATGTACGGTAATGATGGATCAGGCTGAAAAGCTAAAGGTCAAATTTGGATCGGCTATGGCAGAAGAGATCTATGACAACCGAATTATAACGATTCCCGGGTTTAAAGGAAGAGAACATAAGGAGATTTCTGAGAAAAATCTGGCTAGAATCATACAAGCGAGAGTAGAAGAAATCTTTGACTATGTGCTATGGGAAATTCGCAGATCCGGATATGAAAATAAATTAATAGCTGGTATTGTGCTAACTGGAGGTGGTTCACTTTTGAAGCACATCAATATATTGGCTGAATATCATACGGGCTTATCGGCTCGGGTGGGACAACCGATTGAGCATCTTGCTCATGGATACAGCACGCAATTGGCGAGTCCTATTTATGCAACAGCAGTGGGGCTTTTGAAGAATACGATCGAAAATATGAAAGATCGAAGTTTCGTGGAGCGATTAGGACAAGAAAATGTGGAAGATGAAGACAACTCGGAAGATCAGGAGGTGTTGAATGAGGACGAAAAAACGGATGGACTTCCTAAGAATAGAAGAGGTAATCGATTTTTTAATAAGTTTTATACGTTGACGAAGGAATTCTTTGAGGCTACGCCTGATTCTGAATTTTGAATGCTTGACTTTAATGCTTTAATGCTTTAATGCTAAAATGATTTAATGCTTTAATGCTTTAATGAATAATAAATAATGAAAACTTGTCCTTTTAGGGGATGCTACTCAAAATAATAAAACTCATCGTTATGACATTTGATATACCAGAAAATAGAAGCTCGATAATCAAAGTGATAGGAGTCGGTGGCGGCGGCGGTAATGCTGTGACACACATGTATAAACAAGGAATTGTTGGGGTGGACTTTGCCATTTGCAATACGGATGCACAAGCTATGGAACATAGTTCAATACCGGTTCGAATTCCGCTTGGACCACATTTGACAGAAGGTAGGGGGGCTGGATCAAAGCCTGAAGTTGGAAAAGAGGCTTGTATCGAATCTATCGATGAGGTACGTACTTTTCTTTCGGATAATACTAAAATGTTATTCATTACAGCCGGAATGGGTGGCGGTACGGGAACAGGAGCAGCGCCGATCATTGCCAAGGCGGCGAAAGAAATGGATATCCTTACCGTTGCAATTGTTACTTTGCCCTTTAAGTTTGAAGGAATGAGAAGGCAACGTCAGGCATTGGAGGGCTTGGAGCAATTGAAGAAAAATGTAGATTCTATTCTTGTGGTTTCTAATGATAAAGTGCGCGCGATTCATGGCAATCTTGCTTTGTCGGATGCATTTAGTCAGGCGGATAATATATTGACAACTGCAGCTAAAGGGATTGCAGAAATTATAACAGTCGCAGGAAGTATCAATGTTGATTTCGAAGATGTAAATACTGTGATGAAAGATAGCGGAGTGGCGATAATGGGTCACGCAACTGCAGAAGGAGAAGACAGAGCACATAAATCGATTTCAATGGCATTAAATAGCCCTCTTTTGGAGGATAATGACATACGCGGTGCCAAGCACATTCTTCTAAATATTACTTCAGGTACAAAAGAAGTAACGATGGATGAGATAGGAGATATTACGAATTATGTAGAGGAAGAAGCTGGATACGGAACGGATGTGATCTGGGGAGTCTGCAAAGATGAAAGCCTGGGTGAAAAAGTTGGGATTACGATTATTGCCACAGGATTTAAGGAAGGTGGTTCTCGTAAGCCGACGGTTACTGAAGAGAAGATCGTTGTTAGCCTGGATGATACGATGGAAATTACGGGTGATGCCGCTATTGTAACAGGTGGATATAATGCGGAAAGCAATAGTGCGACTACGTTTGATTTTGATACGGATGATGTGAAACGTACTATCGAGACAATTGGAGTAACGAATGGAAGTCATGAGCCATATATTGATGAGTCCGAAGAAATTAGAAGGGAGGAGCGAAGAAAGCAGATGGAAATGGACAAGACGCGAAGAGAGATGCTCAGGAAGAATACAAGTGTGCCTTTAGATAGTCCGAAAGTTGTTTCCGATATGGAATCAGTACCGGCTTATGCACGTAGAAACGTAATTTTGGATGATGTTGATTCTTCCAAGGAGATTAATAGGAGCAGGTATACGGTGTCGATGGATGATGATGGTCCTTTGATTCAGGGGAATAATAGTTATTTGCATGATAATGTGGATTAGGTCTGCTGAGTGGAAATGGAGGATGGAAAGTTGAAAATTGAAGATGGAAAATTGAAGATGGAAAGTTGAAAATTGGAAATGGAAAATTGAAAATGGAAGATGGGAAATTAGAAATGGAGAGTTGTTGATTGGAATTTTGATTTTCGAAATTATTTCCATGCATGTTTGTTTAATTGTGTTTTGAAGCAATTGTCTCATTTTAATATTAATAGAATATAAGGAAAAATCAAGGTCTCTCAGAATAAGGAACTACAACTGAGATGAGACGACCTTTTTAAGAATTTCGTCTTTTTATAATCGTCTTATCTTATTTATCGTAAATAGGATATGTGGCCCCGGGCTCTCCGCTTTGGGGCTTTTTGATTTAAAATATTTAAAATATTGATGAGAAGGGGAAGATTAGGAGTCGGATTAGGACGGGCTTTGACTTTTAGTGATATGTTTATAGGTAGTAATCAGATTGTCGGAGTGATGATGATAGTTACGGGTTGCCTTGTAGAACTGGTGGCATTGAGGGTTAATATTTCAGGTAATTATAAACTTAAACAGGCAAGAGATGTGTGCAATGATTATATGAGTAGTAAACAAAAATCAGCTTTGTCATTGCTTATTGGCTGTACACCTCGTGGTTTAGGATTTACGTAGCTTTTGGCTAAAAAACATTTTCATCATTTAAAAAGATACGCTGGATGAGATAGCATATCTTAATGAGACCCAATCAAAAAGACCATACTCAAAATTTAGAATATGGTCCCTTTATAATTTATATATCCCTTGCGTCAGGCACTTAACAAGTCCTTGAATCTATCCTTGTTTGCATATACAAGTAGTAGGCCTAGTATCATTCCAAGAACTGCACCGCCAATTCCAGCCATATCGTGAAGTGCATGGAATATAAATGCATTGAACATAATAGCAATGAGTATTGTAAGCGAAAGTGGAACGTATTTGTTGATAATCAACGCCAGACCAAATACGATTTCTAAAACGCCTATTATTTTAAGAAAACCCGAAGTGAAATAAATGCTCATTAAGGTGCCCCCATCTCCATCTATAGGAGGGAAAGGAATGAACCCCAAAAATTTGTTTAGTCCGAATATCAGGCAGAAAACTCCGAATAGAATTCTAATACCCATTACTACTTTTTCATTCATTGTTTAGTTGTTTTGATTAAAATATCGTTTAAGATACTAAATTCAGAACAATTTGTTGCAACAAATCTAAATTGCATTATAATAATTCGAATATATACTCCGTTGTCCAGTATTTATTTGTGTGTCTCTTTGTCGATCAAGCCCGTCTACAGTCTTAATGTACAACGGTCACATCCCCCTGCTTTTGCAGATTTTCTACCTCCACGCAATACGTGTATTCCAAATCAAGCACATAAACAAATACTCCGGTTCGAACATTCTTTCCATTGAATATCCCATCCCAACAATCATTGATATCCGTAGTCTCAAAGAATTTATTTCCCCAACGATCGAAAATGATCATTCTATAATTAAGTATAGTGGTTTCGGGTCGGATCACTGGTGCAAAACATTCATTCACCCCATCCTGATTCGGTGAAAATATATTCGGTAAAAAGATAGGTTGCTCTTTTGACACTTCCTCAAATTCAATATTCCAGGTAAATTCACTTGTAGAGCACTTATCAGTGATGGAAACCGAGTATTCACCGGTATTTCTTGTTGTGATCAGACTGTCTGTCTCCCCCGAACTCCATTCATAAAACAGTTTTCCCTCAGATGCAATAATATTCGGTGCTAGATTGACTTCTTGAATGCTACAATCCAAAATAGGATCCGTAAATTCAATTTCTAATTCTCCAGCTTCAAAAATCTCCACTTCAATAGGGTGTATGCAGCTATTCTCGCCAAGAACATAAATGGTATGAAGCCCGGCTTCTAAATTTGGTATTAGATTTTCTTCCGTATAATTAATCTGGTCCAGAGAAAATTGCAAACCTGTTTCCGAACTTTCCATAATTGCTGAACCATTGGCTTCTCCTGTGCATGCATCTTCCGTAAGAATAGTAAAAAGTGGTGCTGCCGGTACATCAATAAAAGCGGGAAATTGAAATTCACAAACACCATCTTCCAATACATATACCATATGATTGCCTTGCGATAGATTGTTAAATTCCAAATCGGAAGAGTATGTACTTCCATCCAACGAATATTCATAGTTACCGGTTGTAACAGGTGTAATAATAACAGTGCCTTGGTTGTCACCTTCGCATGTATTGGTCACTGCCAGATCAATCAAAGGTGTCTCATTCTCAGGAATTTCAAAGGGATAACTATGGATGCATCCATTTAATTCCTCTACATACAATGTATGCCATCCGCCTGGGAGATTATCGAAATTTGGCGTTGTAGAGAATGTTATGTTGTCCAATGAATATTCAAATGTGCCCGCATTTAGAGGCATGATTGCTAATGATCCGGAGGCACCTGTATTACACGATGCCGAAGACATTAGATCAAATAACGGTTCGGGATTTACGGCAACAGTAAAAGAATATTCATGGACACATGAGTTGTCTCCTTGAACATACAGAACATGTGTGCCCACAGGAAGATTATCAAATTCTGCAGTCGAGGAAAATGTGACTCCATCCATCGAAAATTGGTAGTTGCCAAAACCATGAGGAACAATTGCCACACTCCCCGTAGAATCATTTTCGCACGTATTTTGTGCGTTTATAAACATAATCGGTGCCTCAATGGTCTCGATTTCGAAAGGATAACTATTGGTACATCCGTTATCATCTGTAATCCAGAGTGTATGCATACCAGGCGCAAGGTTGTCAAATTGCAAACTTGTCGAATATGAACTTGTATTATCTACAGAGAATTGAAGACCTGTTCCTGCCATGATGGTGATGTCCAATACACCATTTTCGACATCCTTGCACGATTCTGTGGTTGCAATATCTACCACCGATTCTGGAAATGCGTAGACCGTGACAAAAGTGGTCGAATCGCATCCTGACATATTCAAATCATCAAAAGACCAAGTGTCTCCTTCCTGCAATACAATATTACTCACTATGATGGTCTCTCCTGGACAGGTAAACATACTCATGTTGACAGAATTGGAAATACATTCCTGTATCAAAGGGAAGTTTTTCTCTCGATCTTCGCTACAATCCGTAAAGTTAATATCTTCTTCTAATAGCCCCCCAGCGATATTCAAACCCAACCCAGTAGTGTCAATTTCTATTCTTGGATTTGAAATGTCGACCGGATCAAAATTGTAAAAACCAGCCAAATCAGTAAGAATTGTCGCTTCAAAAACTGATCCTGAGTATAGATTTATCGGAACATTTTCGAGCAATTCTTCGCCTGCGTCCCAAACTCCATTTTTGTTATCATCGATAAAGACTATTCCTGAAATGGATTGATTACTTGGTTCTGCATCGATAGATAATAGATCACTTGTATCTCTGCATCCATTAAAATTTTCAACAACCAATTGGTAATCTCCTGCCTGCTCGGCTACCAGATCTTTGGTAGTACCTGCCGGTCCTGGAATGGGAGATCCATCCAATAACCATTGATAACTGGCAGCTCCTGGAATATTTGGTATGCAAATCGTTTCCGGGAAACAGGCTTCAGTACAACCTAAATTGATCCGATTGGCATTTGGCAGAGGAGCAATATAAATGCCACCACTTTCTCGTTCGCATCCTTTTCTGTTTTTTGCTGTAGCGGTATAATATCCACTTTTGGTAACGGTAGTACTTAAACCGATATCACCATTGCTCCAATAATAGATTAGGTCCGGTTCTGGATTGTCCACCGACAATAGATGCTCTTCCCCTTCGCACAAAATACTTGAAGGAGCAGATATCTGGACGGCATTCGGTAATGGGGTAACTACGATAATCATTGGTTCACTTTCAATAGCACACCCACTTATTGGATCAGTAACCGTAACATTGTATTCGTGCCTACCAATAGAAAGACTGGAGAGCTCATTTTCGTTGATAAATGAGTTGGTTTGACCGCTAGACCATAAATAAGTGGCACCATTAATCCAATTCGTCTGCAAAGTGATCAATTGACCCTGACAAATTTCGATGCTGTCAAAATAGGATGGGCCTGAATACTGATCTTCTATTAAGGCGGCCCGTATTCTAGTGTCCAAAAAGCCTTCTATAATTACATTGATTGGATCAGGCATATAATCACATCCGGTATTTTCGGTAATCGTGACATAATAAAGTCCTGATTTATTTACAGTTATGGATTGACCTGTGCTTCCATCCGACCAGACATAGGCATTTCCCCCGCTGGGAGCGGTTAATGTCACTTCTTCTCCATAGCAGATTGGAAATGTACGATTTGACGCGATATCACCGCTAAGAGAGGTGGTAGTGACATCTACTGTTTTTGTAATGGATTGAATGCAATTGTTACCATCCGTCACGGTTAAGGTAACATCGTATGATCCTGTGCCGGAGAATGTGTGTATGGCTATAGGACTGTTTGAAATATTAGCTATACCTGAGGATGGATCATCAAAATCCCATTCATAGGTGTAGATCTTTTCATCTTGAATTGCTTCGAACATTATTCCGGCGTCCGTACAAGCGGAGGGTGGAAATATGAAATCGGCCAATGGTCCATCATCTACGATTACTTCTAATTGATATGCGCTGGTGCAACCATTTGTGCTTTCAATTTCTAAGGTTACATTATATGTTCCCGGCGAATTGTACTGATGGGTAGGGTTTTCGTCATTTGAAGTATTATTTGATCCGCTGGCGGGGTCATCAAAATTCCATCTATAATTTATAATGTTATGACCAGGTATAAAGGTCGAATGATTTCTGAATTGAATTGGATTCCCTACACATTCCCGGTCGTAATCAAATAACGGAGCGGCAGGAACGGTAAATATATCCACGCCGTTTTCACCGGGTACATTACCAGAAACACTAACGTAGTAATGGCCCGCGTATGTGAATTCATGAACTACCGAAAAACCAATGGCAGTATTGTTGGGTTCGCTGTCGGGGTCTCCAAAATTCCAGGCAAAGGTAGTACTCGAATAACCCAAACCCGCTACCGTCAAAGATTTACCATTGCAACTTAACACTAGTTCTTGTATGGAAACGGGACCATGACCACTTCCCGTGCAAGTTCCTGGCGGTGGATCTCCATCACACCATTCGTGTAAGGTGTGGGTATTTGATAGGGCTGTACAACCATTCGCATCTGTTACCAGAACGTGATAATCACCGTACTGATTGGTGGATATTGAAGATGTGGTGATTCCCATTGCAATATTATTATGAAACCATTCGAAGGTATAACCATCATTGGTGTTAAGGGCCTCAATACTAACGTTTGGATGAGGAAGGCAAAATGCATTTTCATCCGGAGAAGAAACTCTTATTACCGGAGGCAAAAAGGTGTCAATTACGACCGGAAATACTTCTTTACAACCATGAATGGAAGTAATCACCACTTCGTATCTGCCACTAGATACCATTTCGTTTGTTGAAGTGCCAATCACAACATCGGATTGATCTTTTATTTCAACCGTACTTCCCGGTGATATATTGCTGACAATAGGAGTAGTTTCCCCAGGACAAATTTCATCAACATAAGTGACCATATTTAGTCCTAATGGATTTACATCAACGGGGTAAGATAAAACTGAGCCACAGTAGTCGGTTATAATTTGATGCGTACCCGAGAGATGCCACATCACATCAATTGTATTGTCGGTATTATAAATTATGCTGCCCGCATCGGAAGGGACGATGGTCCATTCTGGCAATGTGCCATTGGTCGCACCTATACTGTAATTTTCTACATGATCGACACAAGTCACTGCCGAACCGGATATCGTTGCATTTTCAGCTGCTTCTATTAATACCTCTAATTCATCGGATCGACAGTAGGTATCTTCTCTTGAATATAAAACCCGAAGCCTGTAAGGGCCATTGGATGTCCATTGGATAGAAACTGTAGCTGAGCGTGTAAATCGGAAGTCCGTCCCATCGTAGATATACCATATAACTGAAACATTTGGATCTGTAGTAGGGAGGGAATAGTTATAATATTCATTCTTACAAATGATCAAGGGGCCATTTATGGATGTTGGTGTTGATGGTGGCTCGATGATTTCAAAAAAGGAGGAAATCTCATCGTTGCAATAGTTGTCGTTGGTATCGGTAGCCACTACGGTATGAATTCCGATTTCGCTGAATGGTTGATGCACATAATTTATATTCGGAAAACTACTCACTACACCAGAGGGCGAGGTAATGGTCCAGGAAAGTGTAGCGCTATTCCAACCTTCTACTCCATTAATATAGATCTGTTCTCCGGCACATGCTACACTAGGAAATCCAATTTCGAAATCTGGTTTAAGATCTACATTGAGACTTGCCTGGCCACTGCATTCGAGAAAACAATTTTCGTAACTAACTGATACCACAGCACTATAACTTTCTTGAGGGTTATCATCCCATTCAATGGTAATTTGATTGGTTCCCCAGCCTTGGATGATACTTCCATTTCCGGATACGTCCCATGAGTATTCGGTACCGTTGTAATATTGCACACTGTAATTGCTGTATCCTGATTTACAGGCAACCGCAGGTCCATCTATGGAAGCTGATCCATCAAGTATGGGTATTTGTACAACCGTCTCACCGGAACATACCGCATCATCGCATCCAATTGTACTAAGTCCTATTGTGCCGACGGGGCCATTGCTCCAGTTTACTGTGATATAGTCGTCACCAGGACCACCGCCTTTTACAATAGTCCCGTTTCCACTTACATTCCACATGTAGCTTCCACATGTATTTGCTGCAAAATAAGTGTGATCCTCATTCCCACATGTTGTGCCAGTACAAGTGATTTCCGGACCAGGATTTGGATCTACGATAATTTCGTAATAACTGGTGTCGAAACATCTGCATTCGGTAGAGCCGATAAGCATAATTTCATAGGTGCCACCTTGATTGTAAGAAGTTGTGATATTAGTGCCATAGTTATAATTTCCATTACCCAAATCCCATTCAAAGCTTGTGGTTTCTTCAGAACCAGTTGCTTGAAGGTAGACTTCCTGACCCGCGCAGACATTGATCGAATTTGCTCCACCATTAAATGCCAGTACATCGACTTCTAACGGATCAAGAATTTCAAAGCAATAAAATGAAGAATCTGCACATCCAAAATTGTTGGTTTCTGAGAGGATAATTGATCCGTTGCCGGAGAGATTCCATTGTACTAAGATACCTTCTGGACTTTCTGACAAGATTGTTCCTCCTCTTACCTGCCAAGAAGCTATAATGCCACTTCTTTCCTCAATTCCATAAAAAGCTGTAGAACCGGAACATGCAGTTGCACATTCCACGGTTTCAAATTCCTGCTCAGGTGTCGTGATTATAGAATCTCTTACAACACATTCAGGATATTTGGGTAGAATGACTTCCGGTTTGGGAATAGCGGCAACAGTAACATTGATTTGCTGAATCTGATCTAAAACCGGAGCAGAGAAATCAACAAGCGTAATGGTATTTGATCCGATTGTATTCCAGCAGACTTCTACCTGGTTTCCTTGATTAGTACCGTTGAATATACCAGTAGATTTCCAGTAGTAGGGGCCTCCAACTCCACCGCTTAGATTATAGGTTTTGCATTCGTCATAACATGCTTCAATATCTCCCAGAATTGAGTGTTGACTTATCGCATGTTGAAAGGAAACTGAAAGTATAATCAAGAAAGAAGAGAGAAACTGATAAAATTTCATGTCGATTCGAATTTTGTAGTTGGGTAACGTCTATAAGATACTAACCCGGAAAAATTCGTTGCAAGAAATTTAGATTAAATTCTACATTGATTAATAAATTACATACAGCGCATTAATGAATTCATGGTGTAACAACAGTGTTTTTCGAAGCTAACAACTATCGAGTCATTTGTCAAAAAATGATATTTTTTAACCACAATAATTTGATAAATGGTAAATTTTAGAGACCACTTTTTTCATTAGCATTTTCCGATTGCCAGGGGACCAGTTTGGAGGGGTAGTAGTTGATTCCCTGATTTGTAAGCCGATCTTTATGCATTCCAAGACGTACTTTGAAATCTTCCCAATTGCGAAACTTACTTGGTGTCCATCCAATCTCAGAATGACAAATCAATCTTGGAAAGATCATGTATTCAATCTCGTCCATTTTGGTGACTGTTTCAGACCATAAAGGTGATTCTACTCCAAGAATATTTTCTTTTTTGACTCCTTCAACCAACTTAGTAGGCTCCCATCTGTATGCACTATCTACTTCAATATAGGCGGCCCAATGAAGTCCCAAATGGGTAGTGGAGTCGTACTGCATATCCAGATACGTTTTGGTAGCCGGTGAGATCAGTACTTTTGCACCTTGATCTACGCCCATCTTTGCATTTTTAGCTACATTCCAATAATGGACCGTAGAGTTTGGTGGAAGTTGTGCATGTGCTATCTCATCCCAACCTATAACCTGTTTTCCGTACTTAACGACCATTTTAGATACTCTCTCAATAAATGGAATATAATCTTCCAGAGCTGTGACGTGTGACTCATCTCCACCTATATGAATATATGGTCCGGGTGTGATGTCCGATAATTCCCGAATAACATCATCCACGAATTCATAGACAATCTCTTTGTCTGTGCATAACGTGCTAAAGCCTACTTCAATACCAGTATATAAATCTGGAGCTTTGCCATCGCAATTTAGTTCCGGATAAGAAGATAGAGCAGCATTGGTATGTCCGGGCATGTCAATTTCAGGGACAATGGTAATAAATCTGCTTTTGGCATAGTTGACTATATCTTTATATTCCTCTTGAGTATAAAATCCACCTTTTCCTCCTCCCACTTCTGTGCTTCCACCGTGTGTGGTAAGATTTGGCCAGGATTTTATTTCTATTCTCCATCCCTGGTCATCCGAGAGGTGAAGATGAAGCGTATTAATTTTGTATTGAGCAATAAGGTCAATGACTCTCTTGACATCTTCGACTTCAAAAAAGTGTCTGGAAACATCCAGCATAGACCCCCGATATCCAAATTCCGGTTGATCCGTGATGGTTCCGGTAGCTACATACAATGGCAATTCTTGTTGGGTTCCTTTTTCTAATGCTGCGGGAAGCAATTGTCTTAAGGTTTGAATACCATTGAATATACCATGCTCTG
Organism: Bacteroidota bacterium; assembly: GCA_039194925.1. Taxonomy (GTDB): domain Bacteria; phylum Bacteroidota; class Bacteroidia; order Chitinophagales; family Saprospiraceae; genus CAJXUU01. The sequence continues at coordinate 9,385 of JBCCVV010000030.1, read as the reverse complement.
TTTTGGCGGAGAGATGGATGTGCTCTTCTGTAATATCCAATTTATATCCTTCCTCCCCAAGATCAAGGTTTGCATTCAGAGCGAACAGTATCGTATTATTTTTGGTCTCAAATGATTGAGGAGCAGATTCTAATGTGAGGCCTGTACTTTCAGTTAATTTAGAGACGAAATCATTGACACATTGCATATTACCGATGCTAAAAATGGATGTTTCCTGATTTATTTCGAAAGAGCTACCTGTAGCTTCTACGCTTAACGGTTGAGGAATAATGTTTTGCGCTGCAAGATCCATAGGCGGATTGGATTCGGAAGAGCATGCAAAAAACAGGATTGATAATGAGAATAGATAAAGAATAGTAAGGTAGCTTTTCATATTAGTTTGTTTTAAAAATATAGAATCTAAAAGTACAAGGAATATTAGAATTCTGTCATAGTTCGTGCTAAAAGTGCGTATAGAGAAAATGCGTATAGATACAAAAAAACCGGTCCCATTCTAGTTTTACATATTAATACGATCAACTTCAAACTGGCATTTTGCAACGAAAATGTCATGCTTGACGTCATATAGACAACAATCAATTATAGTAAAGAGAAGCTATTAAACTTATAAATCGTATACCAATGAAAAAATTCTTTTTTCTAGTACTGACCATTGCATTTTTAAGCTCTTGCGATAAAAGCAATTTGCGCAATGAATGTCTTCCCACCAATTTACAAAAAGGTGTGATTGCATTTTATCCATTTTCCAAGGGGAGCCTGGACGATGCGACTGATGCGGACAATCATCTTACGAATCCAACTGGTGCTGTACCTATTGCGGATCGAAACGGTAATACCGATTGTGCCTATTTATTGAGTAACTCGCAAACGAATCGTGAATTTCTTACCACGGCGAATTCAGATTTTCTCAATAATTTGGATCAATTCACCTTGTCCATTTGGTACCAACCGATGGATACAACCCGTGATGGTGGTAGTATCGAATTGCTTTTGAATCGAGGTGAGGAGAGCAGATGTTCAAACAGGAGAGGAGAGTGGTCATTGGCATTATTTGATTGTAGAATCCCTGTTTTTGCGCATGATAATGCAGTATGGTCAAATTCAATAACCGGATTTTCGGGTGATTGTCAAGATGAAGTCATTGCGCAGACGGATAAATGGCATCACGTCGTTGCAACCAGAAATCAAGACAACTATAAAATCTATTTTAATGGAGTACTTCAAAATTCGGTTGATGGAGTTGCTAATTGTTCTGATTTACATCTTGCCGAAGATATTGGAGATTTATTTATCGGATCAGAATTTAATGGTAAAATCGATGATATATTAATTTACGATAGAGAATTGACGCAAATGGAAATTACGCAACTGGCAGATTTAGGGACTTGTTGCCAATAGTTAAAAAGCTGTTTAAACCAAATAATCAAGATGGTACATTACTTTATGATGTACCATCATTTTTTTAGATCCAATAGAATCGAGCTTGTACTTTTGCTCGGGAATTAAGAAAATGATAAATATTTTGACTTAGCCAATAAATTGCATTCATCTTTCATTATTTGTGTATCTGTTTTATCTCAAACTAAGTTCGATGTCCATCAGCAAATTTTTAAAATCTCATTTTTGGAAAATCATTCCGTTTATTTTTTTAATGGCTATAGCACCTTTTGCATTATTTAGCTGCGATGAAGACGAACCACAACCACCAAGTAATGCACTCAATAAGATCATGCCTTTGGGTGCATCAAGAGTCGAAGGGGCAAGACCCGATTTTGAAAGTTACCGGTATGAATTATGGAAATTGCTGGTAGAAGGAGGATGGGATTTTGATTTTATTGGTACCCAACGGGATGAGGCCAATTATGCTGATTTTCAAAATACAGCTTTTGATATAGATCATGAGGGAAGAGGGGGGTGGACATCCGGTGAGATTCTCGAAGGGATTGAAGATTGGATTTCCAGTTCGGGAGGTTCAGATATTGTTTTATTCAGTTCGCCAGGAGGAAATGATATTCTCAATGATTCAGCATCATTGGATGAAGCGATTTCCAATATTAATGAGATCATTGATATTCTTCAGACGGACAATCCGGAGGTGACTATCATTATTGAAGAGCTGGCTCCCGGTATGACCAGTTTTATGACCGCAAGCCTCACCGAAAATTTCAATAGAATGAAAGAGGAAGTTGTTGAAATAGCGAATCAACAAACAACGGTTACGTCAAAGGTAATCACGGTAGATATGCATACTGGTTTTGATGACTCCCTGCTTGCGGATGCTGTCCATTACAATGAAGCTGGAGCAAAATTTATTGCAGATCGATACTACACCGTTTTACAAGGTGTACTGAAGCAATAACATTGCATATATGGATAAGGCGTAGAATTTTGTGTTATCCGTAAATTCTAAAAACGGCAGTATTCGATGGGGTTACACCATTTCAATTACTTGCGGTTTACGTTTATAGTAAAACTCAGCTTGCTTCATTTTCTTTCGTTTTTTTCTTGCTTTCTCAATGGATACGAAGGGATGGGAGATAGGATAACTAGCCCTCCATTCGCCATTGGTTTCTTGAAAGGTAACCCAGTTTTCGGGTTCGATTTTCTTACGGCTTGTGAAGACCAGCCCTCCCTGGAATCCCTTAGCTGTGGTCACCAGGTGTTGGCCCCAGGCATGAAAACGCTCAATAAATGTATATTCGGATTGATTGCCGCAATACGATTCATTAAAGTATTCATAGCTTCGTATTGGTGGTTTTACCAATCGATCCATTTTACCTTTTTGCAAGTTGCTTACATCTTTGATCCAATGGCCATTAATTGGATTTACGGCAGGGTAGGGGCTTGGGGTACCATGCAGCACTCGCTTTTTTGTAGGGCCGTTGGCATTCGCGTACCATGGCAAGCGAGCTCTCAAAAATGACAGAAACCAGGCATATTCTTCGGGATCGTAGGCGCGTTCGCGTATAACTACGGTATGCTCTCTTTTTTCGACTCGCGTGAATCGCATCAACTCTTTTACAAAGTTTCGATCCGAGAAATAATACATAGCATCTACAAAATCGTTGAAAATCAGATAGGCGCCATTGTAGTGTACTGTGCCATGGATATAATTGACAGCATGGGGCATACGTCTTTTTTTACCTTGAGGAATTTCCGGTTCCGACTCATTGGATCGCTTTACCATGGTTGAAAGAAACATGCCTATTTGACGCACAATGGCTGAATCTTCTTTGGGGTCGGGTCCCTTCCATTTACTCTTTCTGGGAGAGGCAAAAATTATATTTTTATCCCATATCGTTGAATCTGTTCCGGGAATAATTCCGGTTAGCCAGGGATGGTTGTCATCCAACAGTCCCGCATCCACCTTATGCCACCACATGAAGTCCAGCACATTAAATGTTTGCTTGGTCATATGCAAATTGGAATATACACATCTCCAGAGCCATTCAAATGGATAAATCAACTGATCCCAAAGAGAAGGTTTCCTGAAGGCATGAACACCCCTGTAGGGATTAACAGGAGCTGTGCTTTTATCAGTTTTGCCTTTAAAATAGATTTTGGCGAGGAATTCGGGATTGACTCCGAAAACAAACAACCAAACCAGGATGGCAGCAATTCCTTGTTCGCGAAAAGCACCATATTTTCTGAATCTTCTCGCTGAAGTTAGCGCTGAATCTTTTAAGATCTTAATCGTATAGCTTTTATCTAGTCGTATCCAAAAATCAAGATCTTCCATGATTCGATAGGACTTGAATCCGTTTAATTCTTCAAAAACTTCTTTTCTTACAAAATAGCAAGCATCTCCATAATGCCATAATCTGTAAGGAAATCGGCTTAGATAGCTGGAAAGATTCAGCACGGGATGGTCATAATCAAATTGAATTCGAAAACAACCTCCCGAAATATCTTTATTTGACAGTGCAGCCTTTATTGCAGCATATGCATTGTCAGGAAGTTGAGTATCGGCGTGTAAAAATAAAAGTACATCACCACTGGCAATTTTTGCACCTGCATTCATTTGTTGGCCCCGACCTTTAACTGAAGACAACACGTTTACATCTGATAATTCTGAAATTTTAACGGTTTCGTCTTCGCTTCCGCCGTCAACAACGATAATTTCAAAATCTCCTTCCAGATTTTTGACATGTGTAAGAGTATGTCGGATGTTTCTGGCTTCGTTGAGCGTAGGTATAATTACTGAGATTTTCATGGAGTTGAGGTTTTATGGTTAATGGTTTTATGAATGATCTAAGTTTTTGCGTTGAAATGGAAACAGCATATGTTTTCCTATCTGATTTAATTTGGGATAGGGTGCATTGTCATCTTTAAATATGCCAACCTGACTGACGGACTTCCCGTTATTGAAATAAGTGCCAAATACCAAATCCCAAAAAGGTAGAATGTTGCTATAGTTCAATGCTTCTTTTCGATTGGTGCTATGATGAAAATGATGAATGGCAGGTGTAACAATTATATAATCCAGGATTCCGGTTCGTACTGAAATATTAGCATGGGAGAGGTAGGCAATAATCATATTTAATAGTCCCACCGTAAATATGATCTCTTTATTAAATCCAAGCAATTGCAACGGAAATAGTTTGGTGAAAATATTGACAAACATATTGATCGGATGCATCCAATTCGTTTTCAAGAGGTTCATGCGTGTAGGAATATGATGTATGGCATGCATATTCCACAAAAACATGCTGATCCCACTTTTTTGATTCGCAATATGACTAATGCGATGATACCAGTACGGAATGAATTCCCCTATAAGGTTGGCAACAATAAAAACTAAAACAAATGGCAACGAATTCCAGATCGTCAACTCCAAATCCAACCAATCATGAAGTCGCAACATAAGGCTTAAACTGGCAAAGGCGGCTACACCGCTCAAGATTGCAGCTATAACAAAGTAGATGAGGTCTGTCTTGATGTCCATACGATTTTCTTCCCAGGCCATTTTAAGAGGAATAATTTTTTCACAGACCAGAATGTATAGCATGACAAAAACCAACGTTCCCGAAACCACCAGATCGTAATTCCATTGATAGAGAATAGAACAATATCCAATGCACGCACTTATAATGAGGAGGACGGGTACAGCCAAAAGACGAAAACTATGTTGGATTCTATCCATGCAAATTTTTTTGGGGTGTGATCATAGGTACTAATGATCTTGAAAAGGAGAAAATCAGATCGTATACGTTATAAAATCCGTAGGGAAAAGAGGTGTTTGATCTTATTTCTTCCTTCCATTACCTAACAAAGTACGAAAAAAATGGGAGAATCGGGCTTTTATAAAATGTAGTCTACAGAGCGGTTTGTTTTATTCCTCAATACTATAAAGTATGCTGTTGCTTTCAATGCTTATAACTGCATTTGGTTGAATTTTCAAGATCTTACAATTGGCGACAGAATCTTGTTGAATGTAACAATTGTTTGGCCTTGGTATAATTACGAGGCTGATTCATTTAGAATTTGGTTGATATGCCCATTATTTCGAACGTACCAGAAGTTATATTATCGAAAAGATTCGCGATGAATTAATGAATTCATCAAGTCGGCTCCACCATGGGAAATGATAAATGCAAATGGTAGAGGTCTAGGTGCGGAAAATGCCGTTTAGGCGAGATCCTACTTTTAAAAAGTATCTGTACAAAAAAAGCAGTGATGGCACCAAAGAGCACCATCCATGCTTTTAAACAATTTATATGAAAAAACTTCTTTCCTCAGCTGTTGGTATGGGGCATTCATTTTTTTGAATTCGATACCGATTATTCGCAATAATGGAGTAAATAAAATCCGAAATAAACGATGGAATAATTCGAAAATATCTGAGATGCTTCCATTTGGAATTCACATGATCCATAATTCGAAATATTGCATTAGATTTTATGGAATAGCTGTCTTTATCGACCACAATAATTGATTCCATTCCTTCATTTATCTTTAATGTTTGACGAATTTGAGTTCCAAGTTCAGATTGATAGGCTACGAATTTTAGATTTTTGGATGGATTTTGTTTTAAAATAAAACGGATTGAAGAATTGCAAAATCCACACGCTCCATCGTAAATCACAATCAGATGATTTTTTAATAATTCTTTAGTCATGGGTTAGCAATTTGGAGTTCAGAAATAGAGTGATACTAATTGTTGCTATACAAAAGGCTGCTAATGAAATGATTGATGCCGCTGATGCATTGTATATGCCCAGATAGTCAACGACTTCTATCTGATTGATACAAGCATAGGTTACAAGTACCATAATGAGTTCATACGGTTTTTTACTATTGAAAAGACTTCCCAATAGAAATGAAACGGCTGTGATCATGACCAATCCGATCACAATGGATACAACTGCAGCGCTATTTCCTTGCATCATATATCGTAACATAAGCGGTAAGCTCAATCCCCCTAAAATAAATACGGCTGCGACTCCTTTAAAAAGCATTCGATTCGTACTGGAGATGACTGAGGTTTTGAAAAATGTATATGTTCGCAATCGTTTGTCTCTGGTGATGAGATCCGAAATGACCGGTACTTGTAATAATATAATGACTGGTAAAATATATCTATGAACTACATCCACGTCAAGCAAAAAAGTAGTTACTACCAAACACAAGGTCAATAATAAGACCACGGGTGAGGTCCATTTTTGAAACATAAAGATTTCAGTCATCACTTGATCACGCCAGCTACTTTTGGACGGTAAAGGTGAGATCTTTAAAGGCTCCAAATCAAATTTAGCCTGATTGCTTTTTGCGGGCGTTTCCAATTTTGTATTGGGGGTTTCAGTTTTATGCTGGAAAAATCGAAGTTTGTTAAAAATGAGGGACAGGAGTCCGATAAATCCAAGACATACCCCTACCAATACCAATCGACTGAAGATAAATCCAGTGCTAAACTCTGTACCCGAATAGGTAAACATCTGCCGGGCAGCCGCCGAATTATTTATCGATAATCCGATGGAATATCCGCCAAGCTGATCCTGTGATATTTGACTTACATTTTCGAATAACTGATGGAAGAGATATTGTATTCCAAAAGGGTCTGCTATATCGGGATAGGATCCATATGCCGTCGATAGATAAATTATAAAACCCACCAAAAATATAAGGTAGCGCAGCATTCGCTTCGTTGGTAACAGAACCTCTAAAGCAAGGGCAATACCGGCAATCACCAATGCACTGGGAAATGCAATCAATAGATAAGGAAGTACGATATCCAAATAAGACGTACCTGTAAAACCATTGTAATAAATGCTCAATAAAATACTAACCATCATGCTTAGGAGTAGTATAGTCATTAAAAGCGCACTTGCAGACAACCACCGATACAACAAAAAACGAAAATTACTTATTGGAGAAACCATAATGGTGCTTTGTGTACGATAAGACTTCTCCTTCGAAAGATTATCAATTATCAAGTAAAATCCTAAGATCGAAAGAAGTAGGGTAGACATTATTGCCGTTGTCGTACCGATCCATTCGGAGTTGAATTCAGGCTTCCAATTGGCAAAACTTATCGTTGAATATGCAGCATCATGTGGAGGGACAAAACCCAACGTAAGTAATACACTGATCACCAGAATATAAAAAAACCGGTAATTCCTGATTTCTTGTAAAGCCGTATAGTAGGCCAGGATAAATTTCGCTTTCATAGGACTATACATTAGAAATGGTTTGAACATAAACATCTTCTAAACTGGGATCCTTGACCCAGGCATTCGCTTCTTCCTTATCACTGATGTATCGCACATTGTAGCCGGAATTGCTTATGCCAGACTGCACAACGGGATATTTCTTTTTGATATCATCCAGTTGCTCTTTATTGACATTCTGTTCATGAATTCGTCCTTTCAAACTGTGAATAGAATCCTGAACACGGTTATTCAGTAATAGTGTGCCTTTTTTCATGATAACTACCTGATCGGCAATTGACGAAATCTCAGATACGATATGAGACGATACGATGATGATCTTATCTTTTGAAAGTGCCAGGAGCATCTCCCGGAATCGAATACGCTCCGTAGGGTCTAATCCCACAGTAGGTTCGTCAAAAATCATCAGTTTTGGATCATTCAACAGAACCTGGGAAATGCCGATGCGCTGTCTCATTCCTCCGCTGTAACCATTTAGTGTCGTCGAATCAGCTACTTCCATAAGATTTACCGCTTCGAGCAATGAATCCACACGGTAAGACAGCAACCGGCCGGACAGACCTTTTAATGTTCCCAAATAGGTGAGAAACTCTCTTCCAGTCAAGTTTGGATAGACTCCAAAATCCTGTGGCAAATACCCCAGATTGGATCGTAAAAACTTCGTGTCTTTTAGCAAGTTTACATCATCCAGATACAATTGACCAGAGGAAGGTCTAAGTGCAGAAGCCCATATTTTCATTAAGGTAGATTTGCCGGCACCATTAGGTCCAAGCAGTCCTATGATTCCTTGATTCAGGTGTAATGAAAAATCCTGAAGAACCTGTTTCTTACCGTAATTCTTGCTTATGTTTTTGGTGATCAATTGCATGATGATTTGTTTTAGATTTTAAATCACTTCATTTTGAAAAGAGATGGAAGGCCACAAGGCATTTTTATACTTCTCATGACCTTCCTCTCGTTATGATACGAGTGTGAATAATTCTTATTTTCCCGCGATAATTGTTCTTCTGAAGTTGTCCTTCTTGGCAAACATAGCCTCTATCGTAGTCGAATTTTTATCACTTACAGAGGCGATCTGATTTTGGTCTGGAAATTCTTCTTTACTTATCGGTTCAATGGAAGCCGTAGTGATAAATTCAAATGGTGTGTTTACTTCCAATACCAACCCTGGCAATCCCTTATAAAAGCCGGGGCCATCATTGAATGGTAATTTTGTAGCAAACCATGCGTAGTATCCGGGAGCATTCGTCAAATTGGCCTTCTTACATTCGTAGCCTAAAATGGTCTTGCTTTCGTTGGTGAATTCCCATTCCAGTTCATCAATGTTTCCACTAAATTCTACTTCCGAATCCATGAAATATTCCATGCCGTACGTTTGTTCACTGTTTTTCACTACAGTATGGAAATAGCCGGATGTGGTTACACCAGGAAGAATTCGTGTAGAGTCCAAAGAGAAGAATGAAGAGTTGTTTTTGCTATCAATATAAAGGCTGTAGTATACTTTGGACTCAGTCATTAAATAAAGCACGTACGAAAGTTCATTTTCATCCGATACTTGTTTTTTGACGGTATTTGTGATAAAGTCAGAAGCGCTATTGCCAATGTAGGAGATTCTTAGTTTATCCGCTGTGTTTTGAGAGAGCCCTAAGGAAATCGATAGAAAGAATAGGGCAGAAGCAATGATTAAATTTTTCATAATAAATTGTTTTTTTTAGTTA
>JBCCVV010000029.1:0-41332 GCA_039194925.1 Bacteroidota bacterium | reverse complement strand
TTGACATCCTTAGTTCAAATCCAATTCTTAGAAAAAATACAATTCGTTTTATGGGTAAATTATAGCCTATCCCTACTTTTAAACTCGGAACGAATCCTCTAAATTCTTCCTTGTATTGATTGCTAAATTCGCGAGGATACTCATTGGGTTCCTGGTAAATCTCTTCACTCCTTGCTGTTAAAGGCAATATAGTTTGCAATTCACTTTCCGCTTGCCAGCCTATTCCAACGTGTTGAAACCAATAGGAACAAGCGAGGCCCATTTTTAAAAAAGTAGCTTTTCTATTAATACTGTAAAAATTAGTAGAACTTGGAAATTTAATCGGCTGCGCGTTTAAAGTTCCTTTTTGATACATCTCTCGCCCTACCCCCCAAGCTAATCTTGGGCTTAAAACCAATTTCTTTCCAATCTGTGTTGAATAGCCCAATCCAAATTGTGAAATGCCAATAATATTCCAGAATTCTGCATCAGAAGGCACTGACTTAATTCTATCATCAAAATAAGGTGACATACTGATTTCGAAATCCAGGGATTTATATTGCCCAATTAATGCTACCTGAATAATAAGGCTAAATATAAATAGTAGCAATACATTCCGAATTTTCAACTGTCTCATCTATTCACTCCCCCTTAAACACCGCCTTCCGCTTCTCCAAAAACGCATTCACCCCTTCTTTATAATCAGTCGTACTACCTGCCAAGGTCTGATATTCGTGCTCCAAGGCCAATTGATCTTCCATGTTATTCACGGCTGATAAATTGAGCAATTTCTTGGTATATGCAAGTCCTTTTGTAGGCATATTGGCCAGCTTATCCGCGATTTTTTCTACGTAGGCTTCGTACTCCTCATCGGGAACCGCTTTATAGATCATACCCATTTCCATAGCCTCCTTGGCGGGTACTTTTTCACCCAGCATCATCAAGGCACTTGCTCTGGCCTGACCAATCAATCGGGGTAGTGTATACGTCCCTCCACTATCCGGAATAAGTCCTATCTTACTAAATGCTTGCAGAAAACTGGCCGATTCTTTAGCGATTACCACATCACAAGCCAATGCAATATTGGCTCCTGCACCGGCTGCTACACCATTTACCGCCGCTATAACCGGCAACTCGATATTTCGAATTCGCATTACGATTGGATTATAATGTTTACTCACTATATCTTCTAAAGGTGGTCCATTGGGATCAACAATTTCTCCTAAATCCTGACCCGCACAAAAAGCCTTCCCCACTCCACTTAACACCACAGCTCGAATGGCCTTATCCGAGGCGCAATCATCAAAAGCAGACTGAATTGAAAGTGCCAATTCCTTGTTGATGCTGTTGTATTTTTCTGGTCTGTTTAACGTGATGTAGGCTATACTTTCTTTTTTTTCGAATAGTAACATTTGTATGGGTTTGTATTCAGAGGTGCAAGATACACACAGTAGCGGAATTATTTTAACCACAAGGCGCGCTAAGAATTCACTAAGATTGCACAAAGTTATGGTTGTTGATATTACAGTTGATTGTAAAGCAACTGTAATATTTTTTCGGCTTGAATTCTTACCCTGCGATTTCCTTTAGAATGATTGTTGGACATGAAACATATGGAATACTCTTTTCCGGATTTCGACTGAAACAGTCCTGTGTAGGTCAAAACTCCACCTATAGAGCCAGACTTGAGATAGAATTTCTTCTGACCACTTTTTTTATTCATCAGGTTCCTGACAGTACCTGAAACCCCAACGTGAGGAATATATTTCATCATTGTTTCGCTGCCCCATTCCAAATAAACAGCATTTATAAATGAAGTAAAAGAATGTGGTGTCAAAGTATTTCTTGGCGAAAGACCGCTACCATCATTAATATTAAAACTATTTTCCGGGATTCCCATATCCGTCAGCTGATCCTCTACAAATTCTAAACCGGCCTCAAAAGATCCATCCTTTTTGCTTTTCCATCCTAATTTTCTGAGCAAAGCCTCGCAATACAAATTGATGCTTTCGTAATTAGCCTCCTGGATAATCCTATAGAGAGGTGGAGATTTAAAACTAATCAACGAACTAAATTCAGACTTTTTTATGGATGTTTTCGAAGTATTTGAACCATTACTTTTAATCCCGGCTCTTTCCAACTCCTTTTCTAAAATAAAGGCAAACGAGAGTGGTGGATTAGGAATGGCTCCTTTAATTACAAACTGTGACTTGGAATAAGGGATACTACCTCTTATAATTTTTGAATAGTGAAAAGGATCCCCATAGATGTATGCATTATCTCCCGTTTTTGGGCCTTTTATGACAACTTCACTTCTCAAATGCATATTCGGAATCTCAGGACTAATATAATCCAAAGTAGCAATGTCTCCTTCTGGAACATTGGCTGAAAAATACAGATTGTACTTATTTTCATTAAAATTCAATCCCCAGGCACCACTACCGTAATAATTCGCAATATCTGAATACGGCCAGGAAGGACATATGGCCTGCCCCTGGAATACATGCGTTTTCACTTCGATTTTTCCATCCACGCAGGTTATTCCAGCTTTTTTAATGGAGTCTACAACCTTTGTTAACGTATTTTTCCAACTATTGCCTTCTCCATACCGAGATGATCCAAAGGTCGGATCACCAGAGCCAATAATGATGATATCTCCCTGAAGTGTACCGGCTCTATCAATTTTTCCATTGTATCCTATGTGCGTAGTGAATGTATAATCTTTGCCAAATTCCTTTAGCGCCAAAAAGGTGGTAACTAACTTAAGTGAGCTTGCAGGAATGAGTTTTTTATCAGCATTTATATCGACTACATTTTCTCCATCCAATGTCTTAACGGATAATCCTACGGTAGCATATTCAAAAGCATTATTGTCAATAATACCATTCAGTTTTTGACTCAGATTTGATTGACCCTGGTTTTGATTCGCTATGGATAAAACCGCACACAATATCCAAAGTCGTATCATACTTTTGTTATTTCATATCCGATATGAAAAAGCGCATCCCCTTGATTGACAACAGATGCATTACTGTGACCAATTATATAGCCCTCCTTTGTCGCACTAATGGTAATGGATTTATTGCCGTATGCATCTTTTAATACCCCCAGAGGTTCACCTTTTTTAACAAAGTTGCCCGAACATTTAGACCAAATAAAAATTCCCGAATAAGGGGATCTCAACCATGTCGTTTTCTTAATGATCAATGATTGCGTATTGTTGTTGAACGTGGGTTGATGAGTCATTTCCAAATGTGCAAAGACACGCTTTAACCCCTGTAATCCCACTGAGATCGCATGTCCATCCAACCGCACACTTTCACCTCCCTCAAACACCAGTGTTGGAATCTTATTAATTCGAGCCGTTTTTCGAAATGATTTTGGAATGACAGGTTTTTGAATAATGAATCGGGTTCCAAATACGATAGCCAATTCTTCTGCCACCTTATCTACCCGACTGTAACGAATCTGTGGAAAGTTAAATCTGGATGCTCCGCCCGTATGAAAATCCAAGGCAATATCTATATATGGAAGTATTTTTTTGGTAAGCGTATTTGCAACTCTGGATGCCAAAGAACCTCGGCTAGAACCTGGAAAGCTGCGATTCACATCTTTTCCATCCGGCACCTCTCTACTAAAGTTTATAAACCCGAATACATTCAATAGTGGAATCGCAATTACGGATCCTCGGTCAAGGTTTGCAAAAATTTCCTCTTCGATCGATTTTCTTACGATTTCAACCCCATTGATCTCATCTCCATGCACTCCACCCAGCAATAAAACGCAAGGTCCGGGGTTTTTACTTCGAAAAATATGGGCCACAATATCAATCTTGGTATCCGATGGCAATCTCCCTACATTCATACGGATCAATCCACTTTCTCCCGGAAAAACACTTTCATTATCAATAATGATCGGTTCCTGATACGAATGTTTGATATCTAAATTGTCAATCATCTATAATGGTAATTTTTCTCGATATACTTTATTATTTTCCCGGCGATATCGTTGCCGGTTGTCGTTTCAATCCCCTCCAATCCCGGAGAAGCGTTCACTTCTAACACCAATGGGCCTTTAGATGTTTGCAACATATCTACACCAGCAATTTTCAATCCCATAACTCTTGCCGCTTTACGGGCCACCTGAATTTCTTCTTCACTAAGCTCAATAATTTCTGATGTTGCTCCTCTATGAAGATTAGATCGAAATTCACCTTCCCTCGCCTGTCGTTTCATTACTCCTACAACCTCATTATTCACAATGAATACACGCACATCAGCCCCTTTCGCTTCATGAATAAATTTTTGCAAAAATACCTTTTGTTTTGTCTTATGAAAGGCTTCAATAATAGATTCACCTATTTTTTTCTGTTCCGCCAGCATGACTCCAAGCCCATGTGTTCCGTTCACCAATTTGATGACAAATGGTGGAGGTCCGACCTCATCGATCATTTGATTTATGGAGTTGATGTTATTAAAAATGGTAGATTTTGGCACTTTCAATCCATTCGCCGCCAAGATTTGCATGCAAGAAATCTTATCTCTTGCCTTAAGCAATGGATCTGCCCTCAGGGTAGTAAACACACGCATCAATTCAAACTGCCGAATGACGCTTGCTCCATAAAATGTCGCAGAACTTCCTATTCGAGGTATTACGGCTTGTATATTTTTTATTTTTTGTCCGTGATAATAAATACAAGGATTATTTTCTTCAATTACAATGTCGCATTGCATATGGTCAAAAACTCTGACGTAATGGTTGCGTTTTCGTGCTGCTCTTACCAAACTCTGCGTACTGTATAAAGCAGGGTTTCTTGATAGAATTACTATATTCATTTTTCAAATCAATTGATACCTAGTGAGGTTGGTTGGAACCATTATGTACATCAGAATTAACTCACTCCTTTATGTCTGGTAAATTCTCCTTTCTTTATTGTCACGCTACAAAACAATACCAATAAATCGTCCGGTCTCACACTCAATAATAATACTTTTTTGCTTTATTCCCGGAATTGCATACGTCCCTGCCTCTACATTTATGCATCGCAACACCACCTTGGTCACATTTTTGAGAATAAATTCTTAATTTTGAAGTTCTATACTAGCATACTAGTAAAGCTATCTTACCTGAGAGATGATCTGTAATTAGAGTATGTCTAAAAAATATTTTATTTTGAAAATCAATAATTTATAGTTCTGGCGATCTAAAAAATAATGAGTTCAGCGAGCTAAATGAGTTATTTTATAGGAAGTCATGGTTCATAAAATGTTGTTTTTCAGTTGATAGAGTTTTTATTCATCCTCTTAGATCCAATTAATCGAAACATTCATTCTTTTTAAAATAATAAGTCATGCGTAAAGTGGCCATTTCTTTTTTTGCGACAGTCGGATTTATCACAACGTGCATAATCATTTTCACTTCATTTTCATCTTTAAACAAAGGACAAAATAACATTTCCGAACTTTCTAATGATGTGGATAGTATCCATCTGCCTCAAGTGGTAAAACCAATTCCTCAAATTACAAATCCATCATTTGCTGGCGAGCCCATGCCTCTAAATATGGATACACGAGAGCGATTGGATCGTGAACTATCCGTAAATTCTTATTGGCAAAGCGCTACCTTGCTCCACATTAAAAATGCCAACAAATACTTTCCCATTATAGAGCCAATCTTGAAAGAAATGGGTGTACCAGACGATTTCAAATACCTGGCTGTTGCTGAAAGTAGTCTTAGAAATGTCCAATCCAGGGCTAAAGCCAAAGGTTTCTGGCAATTCAGAACGTTGGCGGCTAAAGAATTGGGGTTGGAAGTAAATGACGAAGTTGACGAACGCTATCATGTGGAAAAAGCTACCAGGGCTGCCGCAGGATATTTAAAAAAATTGCACTCGCGATTCGGGTCATGGGCCAATGCTGCAGCAGCATATAATGTTGGTCCTACAAGCTTTGCCAAAACATTGAAAAAACAGGGCGAATCTTCCTTTTACGATGTCAATGTCAATGATGAAACGGGAAGATATCTTTTCAGATTAATTGCCATTAAAGAAATCATGAAAAATCCGCAAAACTTTGGTTTTTATTTGGAACCACAAGATTTATACGAGCGTATCGATGATGTTTATTATGTTGAAGTAGATGAATCCATTCCGGATTGGGCAGCTTTTGCAAAAGAAAATGGTGTCAGTTATCGTATGCTAAAATACTATAACCCGTGGCTAAGGTCAGGAGAACTCACTGTGATTAAGAATAAGTATTTGATAAAATTACCTAAGTCTTAGTTGGAGCTTTGGATGAGTTGATTACTCTTTTTACTCCTTGTTTTAATAAGGGGACATTAAAATTGATCAACATTCCCAATCTACATTTGGAAAGTTTAAGATATGTGATAATCTTTGACATATGAATAGGATTAATTGCTTCGACGGATTTCAATTCAACTATAAACTTATTTTCAATAAACAGGTCAATTCTATAACTTAGATCTAGGGTCACATTTTTATATACCACAGGTAGTGATTTTTCCTTTTCAACGAATAATCCACTTTGTTTAAGCTCGAAATAAAGGCACTCTTGATACGTACTTTCTAGCAACCCTGGTCCTAAATTTTTATGAACTTCTAGTGAAGATTTGAATACAAGTGTGGCGATTTCGTTTTCAGTCATTTGATGGATGTATTCGATTAATGATACACCTATAGCCTCAAAATCTTAGTTTTGTGCCATTTTTTTAATTAACCGCAATGGACTCAAGGATAAATTCTTTGCGTTACTTCGCGTCCCTTGCGGTTAATCTTATTAATAGCATTTAAAGTAATCAAAGGGCTCTTTACAGTCAAGGCACTTATACAATGCCTTACAAGCCGTACTTCCAAATTGACTAACAATTTCCGTTTTCTTCGAATTACATTGTGGGCAAGGCACTACTTTCTGCTCACCCGATAGATACGATTTGTCCGAGGTTTTTTCTACAGGAGGAGCAATTCCATATTCTTTTAATTTTCTACTTCCTTCTTCTGAAATCATATCCGTAGTCCATGCCGGAGAAAGAACCAGTTTGACTTCTACATTCTCATACCCGGCCTCTTGCATTGCCGCTTTTACATTAACTGAAATCATGTCCATGGCAGGACATCCTGTATAAGTGGGAATAATTTTAACTATAATCTTATCATCTATTTCTTCGAACCCTTGATAAATTCCTAAATCTTGAATAGTGAGCACCGGAATTTCAGGATCTGTAACCTGTCGCAGGACTTCTTCTATATGTACTTTATCGATTACCAATTGCTATCTGGATATGCCCTTTGAAGAAATTGCAATTCGGAAAGTATATGTCCTAAATGTTCAGAGTGTAGACCATCCTTGCCCCCTTTTTGTGGATACTCCACGTCTGGTATGGTCAATGTGGCTTGTTTACAAACTTCTCTGAATTTGTCCCAGGCTTTTGCTCTTATTTTCTCGCCTTTGATGACTATATCTGCTATGATTGCCTCTTGCTCAATTTTAGAAGGGAGAAATGCCTCATCAAAATAATCAATTCGATCACTTATCGCTTCTTGCATTTTTTGATGACTTTCCTCGGTTCCATCTCCAAGACGGATAACCCATTCGGAAGAGTATTTCAAATGATAGGTCGCTTCTTTCAATGAGCGTGTTGCAATCGCTGAAAGCCTCTCATCTGGCGAGTTCACCAATTCCTTCAAATGAAAATAATGATAACAATCAAACATAAACTGTCTCGCTATGGTATGTCCAAAATGTCCATTGGGCTGTTCGACCAAAAGTAAATTTCTCCACTTGCGCACATCTCGTTTAAACGGATAATCATCTTCAGTACTACCCTCTCCTTCAATCTCAGCCGCGTATTGGTACAACACACGTGCCTCTCCGATCAAGTCCAATGAAATATTGGTCAATGCAATATCTTGTTCCAAAACAGGACCATGACCGCACCACTCTCCTAACCTTTGGCCTAGTATCATGACATTATCCGCCAATTGAAGCACATATTGCTGTAATAACTTTTTATCTCCTGTCATAGCTCTTATTCTGTTTAAATATACTCCAACTCGTCCGGCAAATCGTAAAAAGTAGGATGACGATAAATCTTGTCCTCGGCAGGATCAAATAACGCTTCGGACTCTTCCGGATTTGACGCGGTAATATGTTTTGATTCTACGACCCAAATGCTCACTCCCTCCTGGCGGCGTGTATACACATCTCGTGCATTATTTATTGCCATCTCCGAATCTGCCGCATGAAGACTGCCCGCATGTTTATGCGATAATCCGTTTTTTGAACGGATAAAAATCTCAAATAAAGGCCAATTTTTGTTATTCATACTATGCTACTTGAGTATTTTCTGATTCTTTATTTTGTTGTTTTTCTGCATAAGCCACAGCTGCCTCTCTTACCCATCTTCCTTCTTCGTGAGCCTTTACTCGTGCAGCTAATCGTTCCTTATTGCATGGGCCATGTCCTTTTACAACTTGCCAGAACTCATCCCAATCAATTTCTCCAAAATCATGGCTTTGTCGTTCCTCATTCCAATTAAGATCAGGGTCAGGAACCGTAATGCCCAGGTAATCGGCTTGTGGCTTTGTCATATCTACAAAACGCTGTCTCAATTCGTCATTTGAAAATCTTTTAATCTTCCAAGCCATAGATTGAGCTGAGTGAGTAGATTCAGAATCATTGGGTCCAAACATCATCAAAGACGGCCACCACCATCGATTCAATGCATCTTGAGCCATATCTTTCTGTTCTGGCGTTCCCTGGCAGAGCGTAAGCATAATTTCGTATCCCTGTCTTTGATGAAATGATTCTTCCTTACATACTCTTACCATTGCTCGGGCATAGGGTCCATATGAGCATCGGCAAAGCGGCACCTGATTCATAATCGCAGCACCATCCACCAGCCAGCCGATCGCTCCTATGTCTGCCCAGGTTAGGGTTGGGTAATTGAAAATGCTAGAATATTTAGCCTTTCCGGTATGCAATTGATCGATCAGTTCATCCCTTTCTATGCCTAATGTTTCACAAGCGGAATATAAATACAAACCATGACCAGCCTCATCTTGCACCTTAGCCAATAAAGCTAACTTTCGTTTTAAACTTGGCGCTCTGGTTATCCAATTTCCTTCTGGCAACATACCTACAATTTCGGAATGTGCATGTTGTGATATTTGTCTAATTAACGTTTTGCGATATTTTTCCGGCATCCAGTCTCTTGGCTCTATTCTCTTATCCGCATCAATTTTTGCCTGGAACCTTTCTTCTAATGATTTTACTTCGGTCATCTTTTCCTCTTTTATGTTACAAATATAATTAGAAAAACGAACATTTGTTCGTATAAATTCTATGTTTTAATTTTTCTATATTGAGCATCAATCATTTCATCCAACCATGAAAAAAAGAATTCTCCAGGTCTCAGTACTTGGATTGCTCATATTTGGTCTACACGAGGCCTATGATTTCTACCTATACAATAAGGAGAAAAAGAGAAGAGCTTCCTATTACGAAAACCTTTCAGACACTTCTTCTCCCACCGTTATTTCTCTGCGGGATTCTATTCGAATTGAGTATCAAAATCAATACAGAGCCATTCATATTTACGTACCTCCGAATTACGAAAAAGATACGAGTGCACGATATCCAGTTATCTACATGTTGGATGGAGAGTCGTCTTTTAATGACCTGGAAAACATGAGTCCAGAGTGGCAAATCGATGAAGTAATTAATCAAGCGCATGATAATGGGAAACAAACTGCCATCGTCATCGGAATAAATCAAGCCGAAAACAGAGATGCTGAATATACGCCATTTGTAAATCCCGAGAATCCTGATGCTCATGGTGCACAGTTCACAGAATGGATCGTAAATGAACTAAAACCATGGGTTGATTCAAACTATCGAACCAATACGGATGCAAAGTCTACTACCATAGGTGGAATATCTCGTAGTGGTATGATGGCCTATTACATAATTATGACCCAACCCGATTTTTTTGGAAACGCATTGATTCAATCCCCTTCCATGTGGGTAGATTATGATCGCTTAATGGCAATGCAATTGTCGGTCAATCAATTAAAATACAAAAAGTTCTTTATCAGCGTAGGTGAAAAAGAAGGAGATATGATGATTTCTCATGCGGAAAGTGTTTACAACAAATTTGAAACAGTAATCAATTCTGATCAACACGTTCGTTTCGAAATAATCCCGAATGAAGGTCATTGGCATATCACTTGGAGAAAATCCTTTGCCTTAGCATTTCCCTGGTTAATGATGGGATTTTAAAAAGCAATTCGCATTTCTTCTCTAAACATATCAATACACTTAAAATTTACGTTATTTGTAAAAATTCGATAGATACACCTTTATGGATATTTATAAAAAGAGGACCTACTGGAATATGCTCCTGGCAATGTTTGGATTGCTAATACTTATTATCACACTCATCTATTCCAATTATCTCGCTCAAAAATTAAAGGAAAGAGAAGATGCCAATGTTAAGATGTATGTCTATGCTTTAGAGGAATTGGAAAAAAACCTTGATCTCAACATGGACATCAGTATCTATCAAGATATTATTGACAACAATAAACTTAGGGTAATTTTAGAGAGTGAAGGAGGCACGTTGGATGGGTTTAACTGGGCCAATGGCAGAAATGAAGATGAAGTCTTTTTGAATAAAAAGAAGCAACAATTTCTGGAATCAGGAAAAGAATATATAAAAAGTACGGGTTATGCCTCGAGAATCTATTATTTCAATACCAAATTGGTCGACTACATCAATTATTATCCCTTCATCCAATTGCTCCTGGTAAGTTCATTTATTTTGCTGGGTTACTTTTTTCTTACCGCCTCAAAAAGAGGGGAACAAAATCGAGTATGGGCGGGGATGGCGAAGGAAACCGCTCATCAATTGGGAACTCCGATCAGTGCTATCATTGCATGGATCGAACACCTCAAACTCACCAATATCGACCAGGAACAATCTGAGATCATCGGTGAATTACGAAGCGATGTCAATCGATTAGAATTGGTAGCCGATCGCTTTTCGAAAATTGGATCTGAACCTGTTCTTACAGCGGTAAATATTTACGAAGAGATTGAAGCATGCAAAAAATACATGGAACGAAGAGCACCGAGAAAAGTGACTTTTGAATATCCCGAAGCCAAAGATGGAAGTTTGCCTGTAAAAATCAACAAACACCTTTTCGATTGGGTGGTTGAAAATCTCATTCGAAATTCCCTGGATGCGATGGATGGAAAAGGTAATCTATCTGCCAAAATTTACGAAGAAGGTGCGTACATCAATATCGACCTTAGTGATACGGGAAAAGGAATTCCGTCTTCCAATTTTAAAACCATCTTCGAACCAGGCTTCTCTACCAAACAACGAGGTTGGGGATTGGGACTTTCTCTTGCAAAGCGTATCATTGAGAATTACCACAAAGGCAAAATTTTTGTCAAAAACTCTAAACTTGATGAAGGAACGACATTCACAATAAGATTACCAAAGACCGAGCAAAAAGTTGAAAATTGAAGATTGAGGATGAAGGGTTCTGTATTTTTGCATGGCAACTCATTTTCAATATCCGTTGCGAAGAGGCATCTTTAGAATAAATTTCTTTAGAATAAATAACTCCAAACACTATCCTCTAATCAAAACCTTTTACCTTTGTTCTCCTTAATTAAATCCGTACTACGGACATTCAACAATTAAGGTGAAATAATTGACTATGAAGACATCATTAAGCTGGTTGAAAAAATACGTTGACCTGGACTCTGAAATTGACGAACTATCCGAAATCCTTACAACCATCGGATTGGAAGTAGAAGGAATCGAAGAGGTAGAAATGATACAAGGAGGTCTCAACGGTATTGTTGTGGGTGAAGTGAAAACTTGTGAAAAACATCCTGATGCGGATAAATTATCATTAACTACGGTTGACATAGGAGGAGATGCAGATCTGCAAATTGTCTGTGGAGCTCCGAATGTTGCAGCAGGCCAAAAAGTATTAGTGGCTACTATTGGCACCACGCTCTACAATAGCGATGAACCATGGAAAATCAAGAAAGGTAAAATCCGCGGTCAGGTTTCCGAAGGAATGATATGTGCAGAAGACGAGCTGGGTTTAGGTACAAGTCATGACGGGATAATGGTACTGCCCGAAACTACTGCCGTTGGAATGAAAGCCGCAGAATATTTTGATATCGAAAGCGATACTGTTTTTGATATTGGACTCACACCAAATAGATCAGATGCCACCTCTCACTTGGGCGTTGCCAAAGACGTTTGTGCTTATTTGAAAATCAATCACGCCTATGGCAAGGATGTAAAAGAACCGGATGTCTCAAATTTCTCGGTTGAGCACAACAGCATGCCCATTAAGGTGGAGGTCAAGGATAAGGAAGCTTGTCCCAGATATTCCGGTGTGACGTTATCCAATGTAAAGGTGGGAGAAAGTCCTGAATGGATGCAAAAACATCTCAAAGCAATAGGTGTACGACCCATTAGTAACATCGTGGATATCACAAATTTTGTTCTTCATGAATTTGGCCAACCTTTGCACGCCTTTGATGCAGATAAAATAGCCAATAAAACCATTGTTGTCAAAAAAGCAGAAAAGGGAGAAAAATTCTTAAGTCTGGATGAAAAAGAAAGAACCCTCCACGAAGAAGATTTGATGATCTGTGATGGAAATGAAAAAGGAATGTGCATTGCAGGCGTTTTTGGAGGTCTTAATTCTGGTGTAACAGACCACACTACAAATATCTTTCTCGAATCGGCGCATTTCCATGCAGGCACTACTCGGAGAACCAGCACCCGCCATTTATTAAGAACAGATGCGGCTAAAGTATTTGAAAAGGGAAGTGATCCAAACATTACCGTTTTCGCACTCAAACGTGCTGCTCTATTAATGGTAGAATATGCTGGCGCCACCATCGCTTCCGATATTGTCGATATTTATCCCACTGAGATTAAGCCAAAAGAAATCAGACTTAGCTATGAAAAGGTGAGACGACTTATTGGAACGGATATTTCGAGAGAGGAGATTCACAACATTCTGAGAGCTATGAAAATGGAAATCTCTCCAGTTGACGAGGAGCAAATTATCGTTAATGTTCCTACCAACAAGGCCGATGTAATTCGGGATGTTGATCTTATTGAAGAGATTTTAAGAATATACGGATTTAATAAAATTCCAATTCCAACCAAGGTAAGTAGTACACTTTCCTTTAATGAATATCCAAGCAAAAGAAAAATAAAAGAAACTGTAGCGGATCATCTGGCAGCTCAGGGCTACAATGAAATGATGGGTCTATCGTTGATCGAATCTAAAAAGTATGCCGAAGCACATCCACTGGATGAAGCCAGCTTTGTTTTTATCAATAACACCTCAAATATTCATTTGGATATTATGCGACCAGAAATGTTGTTGAGTGGTCTTATATCTGTGCTACACAATCATAATCGACAACAATCCGATGTGCGCTTATTTGAATTTGGAAAAGCTTATCTCAAGACGGAAGATGACTATCGAGAAACGGAATATCTGACCATTCTTATTTCCGGCAAACGGAGACTAGAAAGCTGGAGACATGACTTCAAACCGGCCGTCGACTTCTTTGACATAAAAAAAGCTGTAAATGACACCTTAGAAAGATTGGGTATTGCGGGATTTCAAATGTCTGAACTGGATGATTCAAGATTTTCCTATGGATTGCATTATCACAGAGGACCCTCTACTTTAGCAGCTTTTGGAGAAGTAGACAATTCGATTCTCTCTAAAATGGGGTTTAAAACTTCCGTTTACTATGCGGAAATCCCAGTAAAGATGTTGGTAAAAGCAGCCAAAAACGTAAGAAACACGGTATCTGAAATCAGTAAATTTCCTTCCGTTCGACGCGATCTGGCATTGGTCGTAGATAAACATGTCAAGTTTGAGGATATTCAAAAATTGGCTACCAAGGCAGACAAGAAACTTTTGAAAGGCATCAATTTGTTCGACGTTTACACCAATGAAAAACATATTGGCAAAGGGAAAAAATCATACGCGGTAAGTTATTTATTTGAAGATGCAACCAAGACACTAAATGATGCTGAAGTGGATAAGGTGATGAAGAAACTAATCGGTTCTTATACCCATCAACTGGGAGCTGTGATTAGAGAATAATTTAAAATGGAAGGCACTTTGAATACGAATTCGGATTATCGTGAATAATAAGTTCAAACTAATGCCAGATTGGGAATCCTTGGATCAGGAATCTTTAAAGAAATATTCCTATATGGGTATTGCTCTGATTTTTTTGGGTTCATTTATTCTGGTTACGTTTCTTCCAACGATTAAAATTTGGTTCAAACTTTTGGGCGCCCTTATAAGTTGCTATGGACTTGCTTTATTACGCACTTCAAATCAATACCTTAAAAAGAATAAATAAGAGCGTTGTACTTTAGCTTTCTTACTGGCTATTTCTACGATCAGATGATAAATTTTATCTCCCGAAAAGCAAAGGATTGATCCTTACCATCTTTTAATTCGATTACAAGTTGGCCATGTTGGTCAATGGTTTTTATTTTCCCTTCAAAGTTTTGTCCCGAATCATCGCTAAAATTTGACCATATTCCATTGCGATAGAGATGATCAAGATATTCCGAACGAATACTATCGATCATCCCTTTAGAAAGCTGAAGATATCGTTTGGTCATAAAACGGAACAACCATGGAAATGCAGTTTCTATATCAACTTCCTCTCCCGTGATGCTGGCCAAAGAGGTAGGATTTGGGATCTTTTCCGCAAATTCAATTTGATTTATATTAATACCTGTACCAATAACTGATGAATTGATGTATTTGCCTTTCACTGCATTTTGAATCAGGATACCTGCAATTTTCGCATCATTGACGTAAATGTCATTTGGCCATTTGATCTTTACAATGTCTTTTTCAGCGTCTAAAAAATGTTCGACAAAATCAATTATCGCGAGAGAAACAGCCATATTCAACTGAAATTGATCATGTGCCCGCAGGAAGGTTGGATGTAAGATTGTACTGCATGTAATGTTTTTCCCCTCTTCACTGTCCCAAAATCTGCCAATTTGTCCTCTGCCATCGTACTGATAAGATGCGGAAATGACAGTCCCTTCGATTGGTTTGCTTTTTGATGACATTTCCAAAGCGTATTTATTGGTGCTGTTGACTCGGTTCAACCTTATATGCTGGCTTCCTATTAATAAAGAATTGTCTGAGTCTCCCAATGCCATGATATTTGCTAACTTTGAATATAGATTAGACGACCAAAGTAGTCATTACGACTTAAAAACACAACTGGCCGTCTAATATTGAAATCATTAAAAGAGATATCGCGTTAAGTATATCAAACAGGTAAAAATTTGAAAGTAAACAAAAGTTCAGCAGTAACTGCTCAGCCATTCGAAAGTGTCAACGATTTGATTATTGATGCGATAAGAGATATAAAAGGTAAGAATATTACAAAAATAGACCTCTCAAAAATTGATGATGCACCTGCCAGGTATTTCATAATTTGCGAAGGGGATTCCACGGTTCAGGTAAGTTCTATCGCATATAACATTCAGAAAAGAGTGCGAAATGAATGGGGATTACGTAACGATCATATGGAAGGTACCAAAGAGTCAAAATGGATACTTATTGACTATTTTGACACCATTGTACATGTCTTTTACCCTGAAACCAGAAGTTTTTACGATATCGAAGGATTATGGGGTGATGGTCATTTTGTAGAATATCAGAACTTATAAAGCGAAGTTGCAACAGTCTTTGCGTAAAGGCGTTATAGCAAAGAAAAGATTTTGTAGCGATTAATTAAAGAAGAGATTCAGTATAGATGGAGAATAATAATAAAGATGGAAATGGTGGGGGCCCAAAAAAGATAAATTTCAATTCTTATTGGATTTATGGAATTATCATTTTAGTGCTTATTGCCATTCAAATGATTACCGCTATGTCTATCCGGACACAAACGATAAGTCAAGGTCAATTTGAGGAAATTGCAACGGCTGGCGACATAGAAAAAGTAGAAGTGATCAATAAAAGTTTGGTCAACATCTACTTAAAAAAAGAAGTGGTAGAAAACGGCAAATATCCTGATGTTGAGCCAAGTAGATTAGCCGGTATTCATCCGCACTTCAAATATGAGATAGGAGATATTACCCACTTTACAGATCGACTGGATGTATTAGAGAAAAAAGGTGTAAAAGTAGATCCAACCTATGAAAGCAAAACGAATTGGTATGGACCATTAATTGGGTGGATACTTCCTTTCTTACTATTGATTGGTCTTTGGTTGTTTATCATGCGTCGCATGAGCGGCGGAGCAGGTGGTCCCGGTGGACAAATCTTTAATATTGGTAAATCCAAAGCCACACTTTTCGACAATACCAATAGTAAAGTGAATGTAACCTTCGCAGATGTGGCGGGTCTCGATGAAGCAAAAGAAGAGGTTATGGAGGTTGTTGACTTTTTGAAAAACCCTAAAAAATATACGTCACTCGGTGGTAAAATACCAAAAGGTGTACTTTTGGTAGGCCCCCCTGGAACGGGTAAAACCCTGCTCGCAAAAGCAGTTGCCGGAGAGGCTGCGGTACCATTCTTTTCTATTTCGGGATCGGATTTTGTAGAAATGTTTGTGGGTGTAGGAGCTTCAAGAGTTCGAGACCTATTCAAACAAGCCCGTGAAAAAGCACCGTGTATTGTCTTCATAGATGAGATAGATGCAATCGGTAGAGCCAGAGGGAAAGGAGCCATTCAAGGTGGAAACGATGAGCGTGAAAACACATTGAATCAGTTGTTGGTAGAAATGGATGGATTTAGCACCGATAAAGGAGTAATCCTGATGGCAGCAACCAACAGACCGGATATTTTGGACGGAGCATTGTTAAGACCAGGAAGATTTGATCGACAAATTGGGATCGATCGTCCGGACTTACAAGGCAGAGAAGCAATCTTTAAGGTACATCTTAAAAACATTAAGACAGGAGCAGATATGGATGCTCAAACCCTGGCAGAAATGACTCCGGGTTTTGCGGGAGCAGAGATTGCCAATGTTTGTAATGAAGCTGCCTTAATTGCAGCTCGACGAAATAAAAAGGCTGTTGACATGGATGATTTCAATTATGCATTGGATCGTGTTATCGGAGGTCTTGAAAAGAAAAATAAATTAATATCACCGGCTGAAAAGAAAATTATTGCATTTCATGAAGCGGGTCATGCTATATGCGGTTGGTTCCTAGAGCACGCAAGTCCATTGGTCAAAGTAACCATTGTACCCCGTGGTGTCGGGACATTGGGATATGCCCAATATCTTCCAAAAGAAGAATACATAACACGTACAGAAGCGCTTTTGGATCGGATGTGTATGACCATGGGAGGAAGAGCAGCTGAAAAAATTGTATTTGATAAAATTTCCACCGGTGCTCAGAGTGATTTGGATCAAGTCACCAAAATGGCGTATTCTATGATTGCGATCTATGGAATGAATAAGAAAGTAGGAAATGTTTCTTTTTATGGCATGCAACAAGATCAATTTAATAAGCCATACTCCGATGATACTGCCAGGCTAATCGATGAAGAAGTAAGACTAATGATCGATGAGCAATACGAACGCGCTAAGTCATTACTTACGGAAAAAAGGGATGAGCTCAATGCCTTGGCCAATGCACTTCTTGAAAATGAAGTATTGCATAAATCAGATGTCGAAAGGTTGGTAGGCCCTAGGCCACGGAGCGAATCTTCCAATAGCGATGCTGAAATAGCCAACGTTGACGTCGAACCGGATGTAGCTAGTAGTTAACCTAAATTCGTAGGACATATGGGACGACTTGGATTCTTACTCTTCGTACTTATCCTGATGCTATCCTTGGATTGGTATGCATTTACTGGACTTGAATTGATTTTAGGACAAATCAATGGTTTTTCAACACTTTATTGGAGTATCTCACTTTTGGTAGTATTTGGATTTATTAAGGTATTCCAGGATATCAGACGCAAAAGTGTGGATATGATCCGTTCTGTCTCTACTAATTTCTTGATGGGTGCAGGATTTTCCATTTTGGTTGGAAAGATCGTTTTTATCGGATTACTGCTCATACAGGATTTAGTGCTTGTTTTGATGCAAATTGTAGGTTGGGTTATTTCATTAGCGACCGATCTCTCTTTTCTTACCCCTGAACGAAATCCTAATGTTGTAATGTTTTTGGCTTTGCTTGCCGGTATTACTGTTTTGAGTATGCTTTATGGCATCACTTTCGGCAAATATCGCTTTAAGGTAGAAAAGGTAAATCTAAAATTTCCTGACCTTCCAAAAGCATTTGATGGTTTTAAAATATTGCAGATCTCAGATGTCCATGCGGGCAGTTTTGATAGTCTAAGACAAGTTCAGAAAGGGATAGAAATGATCAAAGCACAGAAAGCTGATTTAATCGTCTTTACCGGTGATCTAGTCAACTCATTAAAAGAGGAAATCAACCCATATATAGAAGCATTTTCGGCATTGTCGGCACCTTTTGGCATGTTTTCCATTCTTGGCAATCACGATTATTACGGAATGTATCAGGTTGCTCAACGCGACCCGAACGCACAAAAAGAATACATGGATGATTTTAATAAGAAACACGAACAGATCGGTTTCAAATTATTGAATAATGAGTCGGCTAGAATTGAGAAAGATGGAGAATCCATTCGTGTCATCGGTGTTGAAAATTGGGGTGCTGGTCCTTTTCCTAAAAACGGGGATCTGAATAAGGCACTGGAAGGAGTGGAAGAAAAAGAATTTTCGGTTTTGCTAAGCCATGATCCTACACACTGGGATTTTCATGTGCTCCCTCACCTCAAAAAAATTCATCTTACCCTTTCCGGTCATACACATGGTATGCAATTTGGCATCAATCTTCCTAAATTCAAATGGAGTCCTGTTAAATATCGTTATAAAAGATGGATGGGCCTTTACGAAAAAGCAGAACAATACCTTTATGTCAATCGAGGATTTGGATTTCTAGCCTGGCCGGGAAGAGTAGGCATGTCACCTGAGATCACCATCTTAGAACTAAAATCTTCTTGATATTGCTTTGAGGCACCTCAATTTAAAATCTTTCGCATCGGTAATAAAAAGGCATGTAGAGCTTGTACATTGAAAAGATTGTTTCAAAAAAATCTCTCCATCGACTCCAATCTATTCAACCTATTCAACCTTTTCAACCTTTTCAATCTTTTCAATCTTTTCAATCTTTTAATTCTTTGTACTTTGAACCTTTCAATTTTCAAGGTGTACCTTAACAAAAATTGAAAATGAAAACCGGAATTATCACAAAAGCAATTATACTATTGCTTGTATCTTTTTTGACCCACAATACCTCAGCAGCTCAAAAAGCAAAGCCACAAAAAATATATGGAATTGCCAAAGAAGATAAATCTGAATCCTATTACAAAGAGCAATCAGAATGGTGGCGGATAATTATTGACCATGAGCTGGATAATGAAGAGGCTTGGGTCAATTATTATCTCGCTCAAAGATCTTACCTCCAGCTATCACAACCTAATTTATGGGCCAATGACAAGAATACTTTTTACCAAAAACTAGATCCGATCCTTCGCGAATCAAAGCCCCATATCGGCGACAAATTCGAATATCACTATATGCAAGGGATTAATAGTTCTGATGCCCAAGCGCTAAAATCTTTTGAAAAGGCATATGCCATTGATCCGGAACGAAGCGAAGCCCATGGTTGGCTTTTCACTCAATACATTCCAATGTTTAAGGATAAAGAATGTAAAGATCTGGCCAGGCGGATGCTGAAAAATAATGCCTACAGCGATGCCAATTTAAAATGGAACTACAATGCTCTTCAATCCCTGGATCAAAATGGAGTAATTATTTCTAATGGAGATATGGACGGTCTTCCAAAATGGGTTTTACAATACGGAGATAATGTTCGCCCAGATGTGCTCATTACCAATAAATGGTTGCTTGCCGATATTCCAAACTACAAAAAGAAAATCTATGCTCGACTGAATCTCACTCTTCCATCAAAAAATATTGATGATTTTGATTCACTTTCCGAATACGCTGATTTTCTTACCGTAGACATTTTGAAAAGATCCAACCGGCCGACCTATATTTCCGCAGGAACACAATTGAAGTTTTTTAAAGCCAATGGCATTGAAGACAACATGTATCTGGTCGGCAATGTGCTGAAATATTCTGAGACTTCGTTTGATAACACCTCCGAATTAAAAAATAACTTTGAGAACAAATACTTCCTGGAATATCTGTTCAAAAACTTTCAACATCATTCTCAGGACGAAGTAGTCAAATCGCAAATGAACTTGACTTACCTGCCTGGACTCATTCATTTAAAAAAACATTATGCGTCTTTGAAGAATCAAGAAAAAGCAAACTACTATAATGCACTTATCGAACGAATTGTAGAAGACAGTGGAAAAAAAACAGAAGTCCTTGGCTGGTTTGGAAATTAATCATTGATCCCAACTAAATTGTTGATGAGCAGAAATGAAATGACAGACGAAGAATTGATGCGGCAATATCAATTGAACAAAAATACCAAGGCATTCGAATGCATCTATGATCGTCATTTCATTTCCTTGAGCAAATATCTTTTTTGGTTAAGTGGTAAAACAGAACGAAGTAAGGATTTGGCTCAAAATATTTTCATTAAGGTTTTCAATAATCCATACTTATTCGACAACACTAAAAATTTTAAAGTGTGGTTGTTTGTAATTGCGAAAAATGCATGGAAGAATGAAATTAGAAATCGATCCAGAAGACTAATATTAGAAAGAAACGTTACACTGCAAAGCTCGAGTATTCAGGAAAGTGAGTCAGAAGACGTAATACAGCAAAGAAGAAAAGAAGTAAATTCCGCAATAGATTACCTTTCTGAAAATCACAAAGAAGTGATCCTATTAAAATATTCGAATAACTTTACCATAGAAGAAATAGCTAAAATCCTCAACTGTAGTGAAGGAACCGTGAAGTCAAGGCTGTTTTATGCCATAAAAAATCTAAAAAAATATACCGGAGTATGAATTTTGATAATATCCCCAGTGCGTTATTTGATTTGATATCAGAAAAAAAATATGAAGAGCTTTCCAAAAAAGAAAGAAAAATTGTTCATTCTTATTTCACTCCAGAAGAATATGACGATGCTTTTTCTAGTCTAAATGACTTTCGAATAGAAAACTCGAGATTAAAGGTAGAAAAACCAGGCTTACCTTTAAATCAAAAGCAACCTGCCTTAATTTACAGGATAATCCATTATAAGATACCCGTCTATATGATTGCTTCTTTTGTAATGCTTTTGTTTTGCGCTTATTTTTTGATTTCACAGGCATCCACCAAAGAAGAGTTTACACAAGAAAAAGGATCTACAGTAAAATCAAATGAAGGCATACCTATCCATCAAGAAAATTATCCGGATGATTTAGTTTTTGAATTGTAGTTCTTCTATTATGGTTTAACTCTAGCTCGAATACAGCCCTCATACTTTTCTGAGCAATCGTAATTTAGCCAAGATATATTTCCCCTATCAAGGTCAGATGGTTATTTTTACTTCAGAAGTGACATATCCTATGTAAGACAACCCTTTGGCCTTGAGATATTTCTTGTTCATATTGTTTTCTCTTTTCTTCGGATTTAGCTCGGGCCAATCCATACATACTGAGTTTAGAGCCATAAGTTTGGATCAAGGCCATATTAATGATGTGATGAGAGATAGTGAAGGTTTTATCTGGATTTCAACACAAGACGGATTGACCAAATACAACGGCACCCACTTCATCCAATACAATTACGATCGAAAAGACAAAAACAGCCTCGCACATAACTATGTCTGGAGCACATTTGAAGACACCAAGGCCAATATTTGGATCGCCCTTTTTGGTGGTGGACTTTGCAGATTCGATAAAATTACAGAGAAATTCTATCGATACGATGATTTTGGATCCATCGCCGATCATGGAATTCGAAGAATAAACCAACTCGATGATTCCACCTTAGTCGTAGGTACGGATCACGGTTTGTACCTTTTCGACTTACATACGTTTGTATTTGATAGCGACACCTCATTTCAAAAAAGACAATTCGACGCAGGCCATATTCATACCCACAGTATGGAAATTCATGATTCGGATATCTTAGTAGCCGGATCCAATGGCGGCTACATACTATCGATGCCTAAAAAGGACGTAAAAAAAGTACCATTGGCAAATTTAGACATCAATCGCATCCAATTAATCAAAAGATTGAGTAATGGTAATTATTTTCTATCGGGCGGCAATCGATTTTTAGAAACATCTTATAATGATTCTGAAAAAAGGTTTACTGTAATTCGATCTCTGGAATCAAAAGAGGCTATTCAGGTAAACGATGTCTCTGAAGGCAAGGCTGGTCAATTACTCATTGCAGCAGAAGATGGACTTTTTAAACTGGATTTTAAGCAAAATGAAATACTTGCGATACCTCATGATCAACCCGAAGAAAATAACCTTTCCGATAAGGTAGCCTATTGCATTGAAGAAATAGAACCCAATCTCAAATGGATAGGTACGAAAACTAATATTTATGAATTTTCTGAAAAGAAGAAGCCTTTCAACCATATCTTGATAGCGCAGTTATGTAGCTCTGCAATTTTGGGGATGACAGAGGATAGAGAAGGAAATCTTTGGGTAGCGTCACGAAAAGGCCTTGGACGTATAAAGAACTTTCATAAAGCCCCAGACTTTTGGGAATATACATGTTATGACCAATCTACAAATCCTGAGATGCGTAACGAATATGTTCTCAACATTAAAGTAATTAATGATTTGATGTTGGTTGGTTTTAGAAGGAAAGGATTTGCAATACTTAAAATGAATGTTGATAATTCCATATTTTTTGTTGATCCTCCAAAAGAGGTGGATGAATTGACAATCGACGGTAGTGTATCAAATTTTCACCTTGATAATGATGGATACATTTGGATTTCAACATCAGGAAATGGTGTCATCAAATGGGATCAAAAGCAGCCCAAAAATACCGTGCAGTATAAAAACCGCGATGGATATACTGATGTGTTATCCCATAATTATACATTCGGATTCGAAGAAGTGGATGATGAATGGATGGCGGTAGCTACAGCAGCAGGTATCAGTCTAATAAACAAAAAAATTGATAGCACATACCAGATTTTAAGCGGTAAGGATAACCTTAGTTTAAGTGGGAATTTCATCATGGACTTCCATCGTGATTCGAAAGATCAATTGTGGGTATGTACAGATGGAGGCATCAATAAATGGAATCATGGAAACACATTTGAAAACTGGACTAAAAACCAAGGTCTTCCAAATGATAACATTTATGGCATGTTGGAGCATGAAGGCGAATTGTGGATCAGCTCTAATAAAGGATTGTCAAGAATCGAAAATACAACCCCGCTTTCGTTTGAAAACTATGCAAAGGAAGATGATCTTCTAAACGATGAGCACAATCAATTTTCCTTTTACAAATCAAAAAATGGTTATTTATTATTTGGAGGAAAAAAAGGCATCACCATGTTTAATCCAAACGATATCCAATCCAATACAATAGACGCAGTTCCAGTAATCGAATCGTTTCAATTATTCAATGCGGATGGCAATTCAAAGCTGCAAAATCATATCAACTATACCGATGAATTGATCCTTAATCACAACGAAAATTTTCTCTCTTTTGATCTTGCTTCCACAAGCTACTTCAAACCCGATCAAAACGAATATCGATATCAAATAAGCCCAATTCAAGAAGAATGGATTGAGTTGGGAACAAGGAATTTCTTTTCACTAAACGGATTATCACCTGGAAGATATACCTTGGACATTCAAA
Organism: Bacteroidota bacterium; assembly: GCA_039194925.1. GTDB lineage: Bacteria > Bacteroidota > Bacteroidia > Chitinophagales > Saprospiraceae > CAJXUU01. Next base: position 17,450 of record JBCCVV010000029.1, on the reverse strand, counting down.
GCAGCAATAACGATGGAATTTGGGGGAAGACCATCAAATCTTTAGACATTGTTATCAAAAGGCCCATTTATACACGATGGTATGCATGGCTGCTGTATAGTCTTCTATTACTAGGAATGGCTTATGCTTATTATCGAATGAAAATCAATCATATTACCAGTTTGGCTCAAGTTAGAGAAGATGAACGAACCAAAATTCGAGAACGAAGTGCCCGAGATTTTCACGATGAAGTAGGATCATTGGTTACAAAATTGAGCCTGCTCAATCAGTTTCTCCTTACCGAAACACCTGGCGAAGAAAAGGAAAGTATCAACATCTTGAACAAAATGCAATCCAATATTCAACGCATTCGCACTGGGATGAAAGATTTCATTTGGGTTTTGGACCCCAATAAAGATAGTCTGGATTCGGCTATTATTAAAATCAAAGAGATCGGAAATGATCTATTCGAACATACCAGCACAAAATTTCATTGTGTGATTAAAAATACTATCCCCAAAGATCTTCAGCTGAATGGTGTACAAAGAAGACAACTCATACTGTTGCTCAAAGAAGCCTTCCATAATACTGTAAAACATGCTGAAGCCCAGCAATGTACCATTACTATTCATGCGTCCAATGATGCTTTACATTTCAACGTAAATGACGATGGAGTCGGTTTTGATCAATCCACGTACGATCCAGGCTACGGTATCAAATCGATGAACGAAAGAGCACGAAAGATGGAGGGAAAAATCAACATTACAAGTACCAAAGGGGAAGGTACACAAATCGACATTATGGTCCCAACCCACCCAAACGGGTTATAGTTTCTCTCATGAAATAACGCTATTTTTATGATATGAAAATAATCCGCGTTGCCATAATCGAAGACGATCCTGATATCCGACAGCTTCTTCAATTGATCATAGATAAATCTCCGGGGTTTGCATGTACCATTGCTCACGAAACGTGCGAAACAGGTATACCTGAAATTTTGAGTCAAAAACCAGATATTGTTTTGATGGATATTGATTTACCCGGTATGAGCGGTATTCAGGGCATTCAAAATATCCGCCGAACCAATCAGAATATCACCATCTTAATGTTAACAATTCACACCGAATCCGATATCATTTTTGATTGTTTGTGTGCAGGTGCCAATGGTTACCTAGTCAAAGGTATCGCTCCTACGCAACTGCTTGCCAGTATAGAAGAAGCCCATAATGGTGGTGCCCCCATGTCACCTTCTATCGCATCAAAGGTCGTTTCATATTTTCATCGTTGTCAAAATCACGGACTTACAGAAAGAGAAGTAGAAGTACTAAAACTACTCACAGAAGGAGAAAATTATACGACTATAGGAGAGCAATTATTTATCAGTAAAAATACTGTGAAGGGGCATATTAAAAATATCTACAGCAAATTACATGTAAATACAAGGGCAGAGGCTGTATTAAAGGCCTATCAAACCAGAATCGTTTGACCCAAAACAACCCATATGGGGTATTTCATAAACATTGACGGGCTTGTACCTTTGGAGTATTCGTTTACTCGAAAAATACTTTATGAAAACAATCCTATACACTTTTTTGCTGTTCTTCACGATTAACCTCTATAGTCAACCCACTGTGGGTGGTGATGCAATTGTAACTATAGGTGAAGAAGAACCTACGACATTCCTTCCATTTTCTCTTCAAAATTGGGAAAGCGGATTCAGCGGACCAAATGTCAGTTGGGATTACTCGTCTTTGTCTATAGGCCAGGACTATGACTATATTGCCATGGACCCATCGGATTCACCCTATTTTGATAGCTTCCCCAATAGTGATCTCTATTTTGCAACCACTTTTTCCAATAGTGATGGTTTTGTCACAGAAGATCATACATATTATTCGGTTGAAGGAGATATTTTGCAATTGGCTGGGAATGTGAGTATATCTATTTCCAATCCGAACTTCGATAGCATTTTCACCGTCTTTACCGACCCATTGGATTGGGCTACATTTCCTTATTCTTATCAGGATAATACCGATGATACTTTTGAGGCAAGAATTACCTCATACATCGGAAATCAGACGATCGTTGCCTTACAGACCGGCAGTAGTACACATGAGGTAGATGGTTATGGGACATTAACCACTCCCGCCGGAACATTTGAAAATGCACTTCGGGTAAAAAGAACCGAACTGGCTGAAAATTCTATTCCAGGAATACCATTTTCCACTCCTCAAGAATCCTATCGCTATACATGGTACGCAGAAGGTGAAAATGGGGTAATACTTAATCTGGATAGTATAGTAATAAAAGATTTCAACGACAACATTGTTAGTACGATGCTTTCCGGAAGTTATCGCACCAGGGGACCAAACCCTACTTCAACTACTTCTTTGAATGAACTAAATGTGTCTATCTATCCAAATCCTGCTGTGGACGAAATTAATATTGAACTTGAGAATTTATCCGATTACAAACTCTATATTTATACAGTAGAAGGAAAATTGATGCCTTTTTCTATCCTAAATAGCTCTGAACACTCGAGTAGGATAAAACTAAACACCAACGATTATAGACATGGAGTTTTATATCTAAAGGTTGCAGATAAGGAAAACATTATAAAATTCTCAAGCCCAATAATTGTTGGAAATCGTTAATCGTTAATTATCTAACATGAAACTCTTGCCTCTCATTCTTAGTTGTTTTCTTCTATTCTTCCCTTTTGAGTCCTCTTATGGACAATCAAGCGAGCCGCCTATTTTATTCATTTACGATGCGAGTGGATCCATGTGGGGTAAATTAACGAATTCCACCAAAAAAGAGGTCGCTGCGGATGTATTGGTGCAAACGATTGACGCATTAGATACAGATCAAAAAATCGGTTTTATGGCATATGGTCATCGTTCTAAAGGTGACTGCGAAGATGTAGAACTACTGGCGGATCTGACGAATTCCGACAAATCCTTATTAAAATCCGAAGTCCGTAAATTGAACCCCTTGGGTAAAACACCGCTTGCCTATTCAGCTACCTTGGCTATAGATGCGATAAAACGATCAAAGACCAAGGCGACTATAATCTTGATAACAGATGGTATTGAATCTTGTGGAGGAAATCTCTGTGAGGTAATCCGTATGGCTAGAGAAGCGGGTATTGAATTTAAACTTCATATTGTAGGGTTCGGTTTGAAAGATGATGAGACGGAAGCACTAAAATGCGCTGCAAAAGAAGGTAACGGAAATTACTATGACGCCAAAGATGCCGATCAATTGGCTGAAGTGATGGATGAGGCTGTTCATCAGAAAATAGATGATCCTGTAGCGAACCATACTTTTTACGCCACGAAAAATGGTGAGCCTGTAGATGCCTATATAAAAATAGTTAACAAGGAAACAGGTAAAGATATTAGAGGCAGTCGCACCTATAAGGACACCGCACATGTCCATATTCCGATTGGTACTTATGAGCTAAGTGTAAGGCCACTTGCCGGATCGGATATCGCTGGCAAAACGATCGAATTAACTAAGACAGAAGAAGGAACCTCTCATACTGATATCAGTTTTGATGGTGGCAAGATCGAAGTTCTGGTGACCAATAATGGTGAAGGATGGGATGCAACGGTGCGCGTTATAGACCAAGCCACTCAAAAAACAGTTGCTCAAACCAGAACCTACAAGAAAAGTCCTTTTTTAGAGGTGAATACGGGCCATTACGATGTAGTTGTTAACCCTCTCGGCATTAAAGGATCTTCTTTAAAATACACTTTTGAAAATATTCTTGTTGCGGCAAATGAATCCAATGCAATCAGCTATGACTATAAAACAGGGGAATTGTTTGTGGGTGTTAGTACCTCATCTGGAGAATTAGTTGATGCAACGGTAAATGTAACCGATCTCAATACGAATAAGAATGTAGCAGCCAGTAGAACCTACACTTCCGAGTCAAGCAATCCACGCAAATTCATTCTTCTACCCGGTAACTATAAAGTAGTGATAAAACCCCTTGGAAAGCACAAAGGTGCTTCTCAAACCCATGAATTAGATGTGTTTGCCGGACAATCCACGACCAAGTCGATTAAAGTAAACTGAGATGAACATCTTACGAAATATCCTATTCTTTCTTCTGCTCTTTGTAGTTGGTTTTTTCTTGGGTCTGCTTGTTGCTGGGCTGGTGGATGCTGGCAAAGGGCAAATGTTGGCAGGAGGTGCAATTGTATTTGGATATGGTGTTGTAGGTGCAGGAGCGGGATTAATCCTTGCTATTATGGCCACACTATTTTTCAAACTTAGACCTGCATGGATAGTATTTTCCAATAAGATCTTAGCTATCGTATTGATTTGTTTGTGGCTTTTCTTTTATGTGCGTTATGAACGGAAGCAAGCAGAGAAGACTAGAAAAGAAAATGAAACGATTGGAATGTTATTGGATACCGGCGATTATTTTAATTACTGAATAATTTGTCCCTCCAGTAAAGTTAATTTCAATTGTCAAAATATCCTTCACTATTACTTTCACAGTGGAAGGCCATTCTATACCTAACATCTGTATTTAACTATCGAGGCTGTTCTTTTCCTCCTTGAATCCAATTGTTTTTTTTTGGAATATAACTTACTTTCCACGGATAATTAATTTGCAGGAATTAAATACCTTTAAATCGGAACTGTCTTCATTGTTTCAAATCACCACAGTGAGATAATCACTCAACCCCTTGATTAAACTTTCAAAGTAGATCTAATGCTATTCTTTTGCGATATCCATAAATGGGCCTTTAAAAATTAGTAAACTTTGTAATATTGGCAACGTGTTAAGTCTTTATAGGCCATAAGTGGGCATGCGTTGCACATGATCTTACACTGACCATAAGATCTTTTAGGATGTACGTATTTAAAAAAATATATAAAACGACATTCTTATTGAATCCTGGTTCGGCAAAAGGAGGCTTGATTTATGATTTGCCTCAGACATTACACAAAATACGACCATTTATTGGTTCCCAATTAGGCAAAAATTTTCACAGAACAATGTAAATAGCATATTTCTAATCGTTCTTAAAATTAGTTCTGATTTAGCATTCCGGTATCGGATGTAAATTAAAGTATAAAGATTATGTTCGACATCTCTGGAGCCCTATAATATTTACACTTTGGGAAATTCATAGTCAAAAATATTCCCTATACTTGCATTACAAAATACCTTCCTCCCCCAATGAAAAAATGGTTCAACAAAGGAGTCAAATTGTATCTCCAAAATAGATATCGCAGGATACAATCCATGCGTCAGAATCCATTTCAAACTCAAGAACAAGTTCTAAAATCATTGCTCAAAAGAGCTTCATTAACCGAATATGGAAAAACATATAATTTTTCCAAAATCACTTCCTCATCAGAATACTCCCGAGCACTTCCATTAACGGATTATGAAGACCACAAGGATAATATTTACAAGATGATGGATGGTGCCAAAGATGTACTTTGGAAAGGTAAGGTTGAATGGTTTGCCAAATCATCCGGGACCACCAGCGATCGCAGTAAGTATATCCCGGTTTCAGATGATTTTCTCTACAAAAACAACGTTGCCTCCAGTTGGGATACCATGTCGATTACGTATCATGAAGATCCCGAATGCGCGATTTTTTGGAAGAAGAGCCTGGTTATGGGGGGCTCTTTAAGCAATTGGAAGCATAATCCCGCAGTACACGTAGGTGATATCTCTGCAATTCTTTTGCATCGGATGCCTGCCGTCGGGCGCCCCTTTTACTCACCGGATTTCACCACCGCAATTATCGATGACTGGGAAGAAAAAATCCAACTCATGTCAGACATCTGCATCAAGGATGATATTGTAATGTTTGGTGGCGTACCGACTTGGACCATTGTTCTTTTCAAACGAATCTTGGAAAAAACGGGAGCTAAAAACATGCAGGAGGTTTGGCCCAATGTGCGCTATTATTTGCACGGAGGTGTAGGATTTGACCCATATATCGATCAATTTAAAGAATTTTTCCCGGACCCGGGCTTCAATTATTTTGAAATCTATAATGCCTCCGAAGGATACTTTGCTGTCCAAGATCGAAAAGATGAAAAAGGTATGCTTCTTCTTTTAAATAATGACATTTATTACGAATTCATTACGATGGAAGAACTTACGAATGAGAACCCTAAATCTATACCGTTATCAGAAGTTGAAATGAACACGAATTATGCCATTGTGGTGAGTTCATCCGCTGGGCTTTGGAGATATATGCCAGGAGATACTGTGAAGTTCACATCTGTAAAACCATATCGAATTAAGGTAAGCGGTCGTACAAAGCACTTCATCAATGTATTCGGCGAAGAAGTAATGGTTGGGAATACGGATAAGGCATTGGCGGAGACGATGAATTCTCTCCCAGCAATAGTTTCTGAATATACCGTCGCACCCATATTTATGAATCAACGCAAAAAAGGAGGACACCTTTGGTTGATCGAATTTGAAAAAGAACCGGATAATCTTCAGGCCTTTGCCATGCTTCTCGACGATAATCTTAAAAAGATCAATTCCGATTATGCCGCCAAACGCTTTAAAGACATGGCCTTATCTAAACTACAAATACAAGTCGTCCCGCGGGGAACCTTTCATGGCTGGATGGCATCGAAAGGAAAAATCGGGGGACAAAATAAAGTACCTCGTTTATTCAACTCTCGAAAATACGTAGACGAATTACTCGGTTTCATGGCGGAGAATTAGGGATATTCATAAGTAAATCCCTTTTACGCTTATAGATACAACATTTTGAAAATCAACTACTTATGAAAAACAGAGTAACTTAACACTGAATTAGTCTTGAGAAAACACCCCGTTTTTATGCTATTTTGGTTGAAATCGAGGTAATGGAAGTTATTTATTAACTTTCGCCTCGCCGGCTGGGCGTTCTATTTTTTCTTGATAAAAACAGAACCAAAAAAATCAAGACTGGCTAATGCAGCCCTGCAATGCCGCTCCCTCTTCCCACAACCCAGTCAGGGCCACGCTTCTTTTACCTCAGATTCTGATTTAGTCATTCACGTTTTTAAAAGTTAGATTACTTCTGAATATCCCGAATTAGTCTGTCACACTCAGGTCATATACACTTTCATTATTCTTCAATTTCAATTGTCAATTCAGCTTCGGAAGCTACATTGAGTACAGAACCTTGCTCTATCGTCAAAGAGTGTCCAAATGCACTTTTGCCATCTAAAAGATTTACCGTCGTGGAATCACCAATAATTACCTGATTACAGCTATTAGGAAAATGGTTCAGACTCCAATTCTCAGGGCTATCGTACCAATTTCCTGTACTCGGACCTACCCAATTATTGGGCAGCATTTCATCAATTTCACCATTCCCATTGTTATCGATTCCATCACATATTTCCTCATAGATTATTTTATAGGCTGCTATCACAGGATTGCGACCATACTGACCTGTGGCACCACCGTCATAAATTGTGAGATAGAGCAGTCCGGTATCCGAATCAAAAGCTCCTCCCACAACAGGGTGAAATTCCAAAGAATTGGAATATACGTCAAATTGAAATGGAATATCTACAAGTCCATAAGCATACGGGCGCACATCGTACGCGTTCTGCACCCCATTCTTTACATCCATCAGGTCATTGACATCCCACAGCCAGTAATAATTGTAATAATCATCGGCTACATACGCACATGGACCTCCACAGCAGTTTCCATTGTCTTGACCTGCCTTATAACCAATCCCCGATTGATGTCCTCCCGATGATCCGATGGTCAAATAAGTCCTGGTATTGGGAACAATAAATCCATAACTGGCCTGCGAAACTTCTGTCCAAAGATCATTTATCCCAGGTGTGGCATCAGCATCAACAATGGTATGACAAGTAAATGTACTGCCATTCAGTTCCAGGATATTGTAATTGGAGTTCGAATAGGATTCATAATCCGCATATAAGGGAGTTGAAAGGTCGTAATCCAATAGGGTTGAAGCAGGAGTAATCGCATCGGGAGTAGTACTCAGATCCAAAGGATTAAAAGAAAAGGCGGAGACACCCATTGGATTTCTTCCATTTATCGGATACCTGCTGGAATGACCGGCTAAATATTTGCCTCCAAGTGGAATCTGCCATTCTGAAGGGATATCAGAGATCCAACCGGCAGCATGTGCAGCGCCTTCCAATGAGTAATAACCGGAAACAATAGAATTCGTAAAGTCAGAAGGATCTTCTACGATAAACGTGGTATGTGTATTGTTGGCCGGAGCATCGTAATATTCCACCGCGTTGACCCAAAGTTGCCCGTCAATCATTTTCAATCCAGATATCCGATTTATACCTTGAGGGTTTCCATTTGTGGTCAACCCCAAGAAGTTTTTAAATCCCTGAACAAATTCAGATGTATTTAAATCGGATAAATCTGTGCTATTGACCAATGCCGGTATTGAAAATTCTGCGATAGCTCCTTGCGGTTCATGACCCGCCAGAAAAAGTGTATTTTCATCAGGATGTAACGCAATCGCCCCAGCGGCATAATGGGCACTGGATTCGCCTTGCGTAGTACCAGGAATAATAAACGCACCTTCGTACTTCAAATGCTCAATTTGCAACAAAGGCAGTAAATCTGTCTGAATATACTCGTGCGCACCAATATCTATTGTTGCGGGAGGACGTGCATATCGGTCTAGATCATAAACAATATCTGCAATATTTGTACCCATATCTACAACTGAAGGTATGTTGGCATTTAAGCGTAAGTCTCCCTCATTGGGATCAATATACCAGCTGATCAACGCATCAGTATTGTTGGAATAGACTGTTGCTTGACCACCATTTCTAGATTTTATGATCTTATTCGTCAGGTTATTCGCAATATCTACATTGGTTGTGCTCGCAAATCTATATTCAATGGCGTTTTGGTATTCAATCTGAATCGTATTGTTGTACACTTTGGTATTTGGTGAGGTTTCCAATCCAATGCCCACATCATCAAATAAACCGGAACCATCGTTGTATATCATATTATTCCGTATGATTCCTCCGTCATTGGCGCTTGTACCCAGACCAAAACCCACACCCCGATCACAATTGAAGATTACATTTCGTTCAATGATATTGTCGGAAGAAGAATTCCAAAAATGGATGGCATGTTCCGCAACCGATCCAGATGGACTCGCGATGTACTTAAAAATATTATCCTGGACTATCCATTCACTTCCTTCGTGTATATCAATACCTCCTATGTAGTAATTTGGACCAACGCCTGCGGTATATTCAAATAAACTACAACTCACTCGGCTTGAATCCGAACCATTGCCCGCACTAGTCCCTTTCAGCATTTGCTCATAGGTATCTTGAATTTTCACATTGTGCACCAAAAGATTATCTCCATGAACTGCAATTCCATGATTGCCCACATCTTTAATCGTCAAATCGGAAATAATTATATTATCACCAACGGCGTAAATACCATTCTCGGTTAATGGAGATACACTTGCCATGCCTGTTCCAGTAATAATTACGCTATCTCTATTCCCCGAAAGGCTACGAAAAATAATATTACTCCCCGTGATATAGGGATACGAAGAAGTACTCGCTAAGGCATATGTCCCATTTTCGATTAGAATCGTTCTATTCCCTCCAGAAGAATTTGCCTGATTTATGGCATTTTTAAATTCAGCTACTGTACTTACTGTATCAATCATACCATGAACCGTATCCAAAGGACATACGGCATTATTTTCTACATCCTTCACCGTACAATTACAAGTCTGAGCCTGAACAAAAAAGGAAAGTATCAGAAGAGTGAAAAGAATAAAAGTCTTTTTCATTTGGTAAATTTTAATTCTTCAAGAATCAAACTTGAATTCGCTAAAAATTGTACATCTACCAATTGGGACGGGTGAAACCCTGAAGAAATGCAATTAAGAAAATGTCTTTCACCAAAAAATTGCTGGTAAAAACAATAAATTTCTCTCAAAATAATAAAGATATGATTAGAAAAGAAATGAACCTTTGTGATAATCTTGATTTGTAACACCTTTTACATACAAAGAATTAATTACTCACGAAAAGGTCATTTCAATACTTCAACTCAACAAATAAATGCACTCCTTAACCGACTCCTTCCAATACCTCGGAGCTATTCCGTAGGTCTTTTTTATTTCGGTCATATCGAGAACACTCCATCTGGGTCTCGTTGCTGGAGTAGGATAATCTTCGGAAGGTATAGGGCTTACATCAATTTTGATTTGAGCCTCCTCAAAGATAAAACACGCAAATTCGTACCACGAAAGTCTCCCTTCACTGGCATAATTCAGAATTTTACTACCAATATGTCTTTCCATGCTCTTATCATCCAAGACCTTCATAGAAGCATTTGCCAGATCCGTAGCGTATGTCGGTGCTCCTATCTGATCATCCACCACTCCAAGGTTTGATTTCTCTTTCCCCAATTTCAGCATCGTCTTTACAAAATTGTTTCCAAACTCTGAATAAACCCAAGAAGTACGAAAGATAATAGCATTCACCGGGCTTTGAGCAATGATCTCTTCTCCCATTTTTTTAGACTGTGCATAGATACTCTTCGGATTTGTTGGAGCCTGTTCATTCATTGGAGTTCTCATGCCATTATCGTAAACATAATCGGTTGAATAATGAATAAGACAGGTATTATTTTTTATACAGGCGCTGGTGATAAAATCCAATGCTTCAGCATTTATAGCATACGCTTTATCTCGCTCAGACTCAGCCAAATCCACTGCAGTATATGCGGCACAATTAATAAAAACATCAGGTTGAACCTCCAAAAACACACTATCAATTGATTCTTTCTTTGTAATATCCATTTCGACGCTATCGAAAAAATGAAATTGATATGAAGGCCAATCAAACGATATTTTTTGGAATGATTTACCCAATTGTCCATTTGCTCCGGAAACTACAATACTTTTTTTGGACTTCATTTCTTCTATTTGTAAGGTATATGGTTTGCGAAGAAAGGATTGGCCATATCCTTTTTTGACTGTACAACCTCATTAGAGGGAAGAATCCAATCAATGCCCAAATCAGGATCATCAAAACGAATTCCTGCATCACTTTCTGCATTGTAAACATTATCGACCTTGTAAAGAAATAAAGCGGTTGGACTCAAAACCACGTATCCATGCGCAAATCCTCTGGGCACAAGCAATTGTTTTTTATTCGTTCCACTCAGAATAATCGAAAAAGTCTTGCCAAAAGTTTTAGAACCTATGCGAATATCAACCACTACATCCAATACCTCTCCGTAAGCAACACGCACCAACTTCGTTTGTCCAAAAGGAGGCAACTGATAGTGTAAACCCCGGAGTACTCCTTTTTCAGAAAACGATTCGTTGTCCTGGACCCAATCAAAAGCCAATCCATTTTCTTTAAGTGTTGACATGTTGTAAGACTCAAAAAAATAGCCTCGTTCGTCTCCCCAAACCTTTGGCTCAAATACCAAAAGATCCTCAATGTTAGTTTTAATTACATTCATACTTCCAATTCTATTTATCTCTGAAGAAGATACTTATTGGCACCCCAGAGAAGTCAAAGTGTGATCTCAATTTATTCTCCAGAAAATTGCGATACGATTCTTTTACATGTTTTGGGTGATTACAAAAAAATGCAAAAGCAGGATAATAGAGAGGCAATTGAGTGATGTATTTGATCTTGATGTATCGACCTCTATGAGCTGGAGGCGGATTCCGTTCGATTTCCTCCAACATGATTTCATTCAAAGCAGAGGTTTTTATCTTTCTTGTTCTGTTTTTATGAACTTTAATCGCTTCTTCTACAGCCTTGAAAATTCTTTGTTTCTCAACAACAGAGGTAAATACTATAGGAATGTCGTTAAACGGTGCAATTCGTGCTTTCAATTCGCGCTCAAAATCTCTTGCCGTATTGGTTTCTTTTTCAAGTAAATCCCACTTATTTACCAGAATAACGACTCCTTTTTTTCGTTTTTGAATTAATCCAAGAATATTTAAATCCTGCGATTCCAATCCGTCTACAGCATCTATCATCAACAAGCAAATATCTGCCTCATCAATAGCCTTAACTGCACGAATAACAGAATAAAATTCAAGATCTTCATGAACCTTATTTTTCTTTCGAATACCTGCAGTATCAATTAAATAAAATTCATTTCCAAACTTATTGTACTTCGTATAAATAGAGTCCCGTGTAGTACCTGGAATATCGGTAACTATATTTCTGTCTTCTCCCAATAATGCATTGGTCAATGACGACTTCCCCACATTCGGTTGACCAACCAGCGCCAATTTAGGAATCTCACTATCAATTTCATTGTCCGACTCCTCAGATAGCACATCTGTAATAGCGTCTAATATTTCTCCAGAGCCACTGCCGGAAATGGATGAAAGAAAGAACGTATTTTCAAACCCCAGGCTCCAAAATTCATTGGCCATAATTTGCCTTTGATTGTTATCCACCTTATTGACTGCAACAAATACGGGTTTATCGGTTCTTCGCAACATATTGGCTACTTCTTCATCTAAATCCGTAATACCAGTTGTCACGTCTACCATAAAAATAATAACCTCGGCTTCCTCAATTGCAATAGTGACCTGTCTTCGGATCGCGGCTTCAAATATATCATCCGATCCATGTACAAAACCACCGGTATCCACTACTGTAAAGTTTTTTCCATTCCACTCACTCCATCCATAAATCCGATCTCGAGTCACCCCACTTATATTGTCGATGATGGCTTTTCTCTGTCCAATTAATCGATTAAAAAGTGTAGATTTACCTACATTCGGACGACCTACTATTGCTACTACGTGTGCCATTATTTTTTCTAAAATTATTTTTTTCGCATAAGACAAGAAACGTATTTTTATCTTTCTTATCACCTACCCTGAAATCAATTAACCGATTTCATCTCAAATCATCTGCAAAAGTAAGAAAATGCGTATTGGTTTATGTTTTTATTCCCACCTTCCTTTTCAACAATTCAAAACTCAACAACTCAATAACTCAATAACTCCAAAATTAGATAACTGAACCACTCTGCCTATAAAACACTTTGCCAATAAATTAAAAAGTTTATCATTCCACTGCGCTGCGCTGTTTATCAACTTGCTACGCTTTGTTTATTTATCAGTTCCGTTTCAAAAACTTGTTTATTTTCAAGTCTTCTTCCTCAACTCAAAAAATCTGTAACTTTACAATTGAACAGCTCTCCCACTAACTTATCGGGTATTAATTCAGTTCAGTTTATAAAGATTACTATTTCGCGGCTCTTTATGATTTATAACACTCAAGGTTAACACTATAACTCAATAATTGAACAACTGAACAACTCTGCCACTCGACAACTCTACAACTCTACAACTCTGCCACTCTGCAACTAAGTAACTGAGTAACTCTATAACTCATAAAACCGCTCAATCGCCAGATCCTCCTGCGCTCTCATCACCTTTTCTTCTTCTTTAGTCTTATCCTTGTATCCCATAAGATGGAGCAGTCCATGCGCTATTACACGAAGCAACTCTCTATCAAAATCCACTTTATAAAGCGTTGCATTTTCCCGAACTCTATCCACACTAATAAAAATATCACTTTCTATTTCAGAACCTTGCTTGTACGGAAACGTGATGATATCGGTATAAAAGTCATGATTTAAAAATTGCTTATTGATTTCCAACAAATATTCGTCATCACAAAATATATAGGTTACTTGTTTAACTTTCTTATCCTCTGTCCCCGCTATATTACACAACCATTGAGTCAGCTTCTTTTCGTCTGGCAACTGAACTTCAATTTCTTCTTTATGAAATAGTATTGACATATGAATTATGGGTTAAATGCTTTAGGAGAAATGGATTTCTTCACAAACAGTCTTTAACAAAAAAAGAGCACCAAATCCAATTCAGCGCTCCTTTAAGTTTTGTTCAGGTGTTGGTTGTTCTTTATTTTAAATCCTAGCTTAATTTAAAAAACATTTGTACGGTACTACCATTGTTTGCGAAGGACAACTTATCTGCCAATCTTGACATAATATAAACTCCTCTTCCACCACAGCATTCCAAATTTTCAGGTGCTGTAGGGTCTGGAATTCCTTTGGGATCAAAGCCTTTGCCTTCATCAGAAACCGAGATTGAAACTCCGCTTGACTTGCCTACCATATTGATTCTCACTCTTTTACTTTCGTCTGCATTATTGCCGTGGATAATGGCATTATTAACAGCTTCGGTGATGCTTATCAATATATCAGGAAATCTAACCTCATCAATTTTGAGGTCGAGCTGTGCATCTCTTAAGTAGTTTTCAACTTCTAAAATGTTGTTTGGGTTTGAACTAATGGTTAACATCTTACTACTCATTTTCGATTTTCCTTTATAAACTGAAAAATCAATGGATACTACTCTCCTTTTAAAGCTTTGTAGTATTCATCTACAAGGTATTTATAATAAGGTCTTAATGCAGGCGATACGGTCTTGTACATTTCTAGCTCAGCTTCTCTCTTTTTGATGTACTCTTTGAGTGAAGGTGGAAGCTCTCTTTTTTTCTCCGATGCGGTCTCTGCTTTACGCTTATTATCAAATTCTCTTTGTCTTTCAGCTTTTTCTGCTTCTAACAATCTAGTTGTTATATCCTGCTGACGTTTCAGCATTTCACTGTCGAGACGTTTATTTACTAAATCCGTCTCTATTTTATCCATTTCTTCAATGATGGCCTCCAATTCTTTCGTACCTCTACCCTGCTCTTTGGCATCTTTTTGCATATCCTGAAGCGCTTTTCTCATGGCAGCTTGTCGGGCAGCAGCTTGTGCAAAATCTTTTGACGATGGTTTATCGCCCTGGCCCATTTTTTCCTGCATCCCTTTCATCATCTCTTCCATGCCTTGACTCCCTTTCGAAATCTTATCCATAGGTACCTTCCCGTCTTTACCTTGACCCTGACCACCTGGCTTATTGCACATTTGACTGCCGGGCATACTCGAACCCATCTGTTCTTGCATACTTGCCATGGATTCTGCCAACATCAACGCCAAATCATTGACATTTTTCATGGTACGTCGTTGATTATCCGCAGCTTCCGGTTTTTTACGGGCTTCAAGCTCAGTAAGGCTTTCCTTCATATTGAGCTTCACTTCCGAAACCTTCTCTAAAACAAAGTTCTCTATCTTATCGTTCCGTTTGGCCAATGTTGTAAGACTATCTTCAACCAGTTTGAAATCATCTTTCAACTTAAATTGTTCTTGAACAAGCTCAACATATCGAGGCGTAACCGTCCTTGTTCTGCCCAGATCATTCACTAAATCTTCCTGATCAAATGAAAGGCTGACTAGATTTTCTAACAATTGACGAATCATCTTTATGTCTTCCGCCTGCTGTTCCTGTTCTCCACTTTGCATACTAGATTGCAAACTCCCTGCCATTTCCTTCATCTTCTGCGCTGCTTTCTTTTGAGACTTAGAAGCGCCCTTATTGTCACTTTCTTTCATCTGCTCACTGGATTTTTCCATATCCTCCTGAATATCTTCCATCTTCTCCTCGTTATCATCACCGAGATTTTTTGGATTTTCCAGCTCCTCATTCTTTTCTTCCAGCTTTTCCATCTCCTCTTTAATCTCATTCATCTTCTCATTCAACTCTTCCTGTTCCTTTTGCAATTGCTCATCCGATTTTTCCTCGTTTTCAGTCTCTTCGGCCAATTTTTCTTGCTCTTCAGCCAATTTTTCCAAGGCCTCTATCTGGTCCTTTACCTCTTTTTCAAGCTCGAGTGATTTGTACAATTCAAGAAGTCGATCCATTTCTTTTTCCAAAGATTCATTCGACATTTCCATCTGCTCCATCATCTCCAAGGCGCTTTCTTTTTCCAGCTCCTGCATCAACTCTTGAATCTTTTCCATCAATTCTTGAGTTTCTGGATCAATCGCCTCTTCAAACATTTCTTGCAATTTTTCCTGCTTTTCAAGAATTTCTTCATCCTTTTGATCCATCTCCTCCTGATTCTTCAGGTTCTCTTCAAACTTTTCTTTAGCCTTTTCCAGCTTTTCTTGTATTTTCTCTTGCTCTTCCAATAGCTTTTCGAGATCCTTCTTATCCTGCCAATCCAATTCTTTTTCCTGAAGCAGTTTTTCACGCATCTTCCTGTAATTCTCTCTCATTTTCTCCATATTTTTGAGAGATTCATTCAGGTTATCTTTGATCGCTTCTTCATTGAGGTTTTCCATCTCTTTTAATTCCTCAATGCTTGGCTTTTCAAAGCTCATCACACCTGTTTTGGCAGATTTACTTCCATTTACACCATCATTATCTTTGGTCTCAAAATAAAAAGAAACATTCTCACCAGGCTTCAAATCCAATTCAGCAACATCGAATGTGTACTCATATTGTGTCTCTCTGGATTTAGGATCATCGAGCTTTATCGTCTGAAGTGGCAGCTGACTTCCATTGGCCTTAGTAATATTATAATTGAATGTGAGACTGTTCAATCCATAATCATCACTTGCTCTTCCCACAAAAAATAGAATTGTCTTTTCCAGACTATCTACAAACTTCTCAACATTAATAGTGGGGTACTGATCTTTAATTACATTAAGTGAATAACTCACAGAGTCACCAACTGGCACATGATCATTCGCGATATAAACTTTATAAAAGTCGTTTTTTCTTATTTTCTTTTTGTATAAAAATTCGTCTCCTCCTTTTTGCTCAGCCGTTACCATCTCATTATTCAAAGCAAATCTTAAACTAACGTCCTTTGTATTTAATGTGTTAAAGTTCCATTTCACATTGGTACCTTCTGGTAAGACCAAATCCCCAAGATTATCAATAACCTCATCTTTTCTTCCCGTATATCCAGGATAATCCAAGGAAACACTAAAATTCGCCAAATTAGGCTTGGCCAATACTTTTAACGTATTCTCTGATGAAGTGACGGATCCGGAAAATATTCTAAATGGGGTATCTTTTTGCACATTTCGAATAACATAGCTGTATACATCAGCATCCTCTTTCTGCAATCTATACTGAAAGTTATCCACTTCTATATATGCTTCATTCGGAAGGATTTCACCTTCGACCTTGATGTTAATCTTGTAATCATCGTATTGTACCACAGTCGGCTCATCATCCTCCAACACAAATCTAAATGGGGCTTCTCTTTCAAATTCCTTGTTGTTATTGATTAATCTGTGCGTACCATCTTTAATAATGCTTGGTGCCGCGAATAGAATTACTAAAAACAACAACATTGGAGGCAAAGCATATTTCAAATACCTCCTATTCTTTCTAAGGTCAATTGCCGTTCTGAATGGAATCGGAGTAATTGATTGTGTTTTTTGATCAATACTGGCTTCTACCAATTCAATATTAACCGCAGATTCCGATTGTTTTTTTAATTGTAATACATTTAGCAATTTATCTTCCACTCCCTTAAAGTGATTGCCAATAATGTTTGCTGCCTGCTCATGGGAAATTGTTTTTCCC
>JBCCVV010000028.1:0-41345 GCA_039194925.1 Bacteroidota bacterium | reverse complement strand
ATATGTAATTCATTAACTTATACGTAATTATTGCACTAATCATTTATAATGTTAAAAAGTAAGTTATCTCTAATTATACATCAATTATCCAATAAGGAATGCGAAATTATACGCAATTCAATCCAAAGTGCATTGCTAGATGGTAAAAAGCATCATCTTATACTTTTTAATGCTTATCTGAAAAATCGATTCAAAAAAACCGAATTATTAAGGGATAAATTACGATCAGACCTTTTTAAAAATACAATTACAGATGCACAAATGCGGCTGTACATGAGCGAATTGTTCAAAATCATATCGCTTTGCTTAGTTATGCTCAACTCTAAGAATGACCCCTATTATCAAGATAAAGTACTGATTTCCAGATTCAAACACAATGAAGAACACAAACTTTTTGACAGCCAATTTACCGGAGGATTAAAGCGGCTGGAAAATCATCCCTACCGAAATGCTGATTATCTCGAACTAAAATATGATCTTGGATTTCAGGAATATGCCCATGTTTCCAGTAGCAATCGAACTCGAGACCTTAATATCCAAGAATTGTTGGATGATGTTGACTTGATATTCATCAGTAAAAAATTGAGACAGGCATGTTTTGCCGTTGCGCATCAATCGGTCTATGGACAAAAGTACGACTACGGGCTCCTCCATGAAATTTTGCTTCATATTGAAAGAAAAGACTTATTGCGTTTCCCATCAATTCGATTGTATTACAGTGCTTACAAAATGTTGGAGTCCCCTAAAAAAGATACATACTTCAACCAGTTTAAATCTGATATTGACGAATTAAAAACATTTTTTCCTGATACAGAATTACAAGGTATTTACCGGTTTGCCATCAACCAATGCATACGGTTGATCAATCGTGGTCAATTAAATTACGGAACTATTGCACTCGACCTTTACGAGGAAGCCCTGACAAGTAAGTATTTGCTGGTAGATGGTTACCTCTCCAGATTTACCTTTAAGAATATTGCGGCCATTGCGGTAAAGATTGGAGAATATGAACGAGCCGAAAAATTCAGCAATGAATATTATTCTTCTCTCAGAAAAGAAGAAAGAAATAGTGCCCTCAATTTCAATCAGGCATTGATCGGATATCATAAAAAAGACTTTAATACAGCACTTAAATCTTTACAGGAAGTAGATTTTAAGGATCACCTCTTCAACTTGGCGGCAAAGGTGATTCAAATGAAGATCTACTTTGAATCCGAAGAGATTGACCTTCTTGATTCTCACTTGGATGCAATGCAGATGTACATATTGAGGAAAAAAGTAATAGGATATCACAAAACCAATTACAAGAATATAATAAAAATGACCCGAAAACTGTTAAAAGTCAAACCGGGTGATTCGGCTGCTATTCAAGAGCTTAAATTTGAAATTAGTAATGCTGAGATTCTCACCGAAAAAAAATGGTTGATTAACCAACTCTAGTCCAACTTCCCAATGAAGGATAGCACAAATGAGAATCATTTTTGTCATGATTCTTGCTTATATTGCATAGACCACAAAGTCCTGTGCGTTAGGAAACCTATAACACAATGAAATACACAGTAGCGATTGTTTTTGTACTCACCCTTTCTTTACATTTAAGTGCTCAAAATGGAGGGATGCGTATTTACGCTGGGATTACTTCAATGGCCAACAAAGATCGGATTGCAAACCCTGAAGGACATGCTCATTCGGGATTTCACGTTGGAGCTGATGGTCGACTAATGTCAGGTACCATGGCCTTCCTGGTCGGAGCAAGGTATACTTCTGTATCCAAAAGGGCTATCAGAGATTTTAAACTATCCGGACATCCATCTACCTTGGGTGTGATGAACGGTCGTGTAGGGTTGGATCTATCCTTATATTCATTTACCCCATTTGCCAGAATCCGAACCAAAGCTTTGGCCAGTTTCGACGTTATCCTTACTGAAACCGGAAATGCTATCCCTCCTCCCGGTTTTATGCTTAATGATGGATGGTTTGGTGTAGTAACGGGTTTGGGTGCAGATCTTGGTCCCGCGATAATCGATGTCGAATATGAGTTTGGAATCTTAAACGCATACAACAAAAAGAAGGGGTCAACCTTCAATTCTCTTACCCTCTCCGTTGGTTTTTTCTTTTAGACACTGAATCACATAATGATTTATTGTTTTGATACATTCTATTTTGAAGATAAAGCGCAGACCTCTTGTCTTGGGATAAATGCTTGGTCGGACGATGAAGCTTCTTTTGAACTTACAGAAAGAATCGGCGACATTCAACCGTATGAAAGTGGATTTTTTTATAAACGTGAATTGCCTTGTCTCAAAAGCATTTTACGTAAGATCGAATTAAACTCAATTGATGACATTCTCGTGATCGATGGTTTTGTTCGATTGGACGACAACAAGAAATTAGGGCTTGGTGGATATCTTTTTGAATATTTGGAAGCAAAAATTCCCGTAATAGGTGTTGCAAAGAATAATTTTGCCACAATTAATACTTTAAAACGTGAAATAACTCGAGGCGAAAGTGCAAAACCATTGTTTATCACTGCGATGGGAATTGATTTGGATTTGGCCAGCGACTATATTTCTTCTATGCATGGTGAATTTAGAATTCCTACCATTCTAAAACTAGTCGACACGTATTGTAGACACATTTAATTTAAAGAGCAATGAAATCACATTATAATCTAACCAACTCAGAGTTTCTGGATCAATTCATCCAATGTAAATTGGACCCTGCTGAATTTTCGCACGAAGCACATCTAAGATTGGCTTGGATCCATATTCAGCGGCATGGAATTGAAAGCGCATTAGAAAATATTCAAAATCAGCTAAAAGCTTACGTTGCGTTCGTCGGAGCCAAAGACAAATACAATACTACACTTACCATTGCCGCGATAAAGGCAGTCGATCATTTCATAAGAAGGTCAAAATCAAATAATTTTGAAGACTTTTTAGAAGAATTTCCCCGATTAAAAACAAACTTTAGAGACCTTATGAAAAGCCATTATAGTTTTGATATTTACAATTCTCATCAGGCTAAAACAGAATATTTAGAGCCTGATCTTCAACCCTTTGAATAACAGACTTTCATTTTAATTGGAATTATTTGGCAATTGCAATCACAAAAAAACCAGACCAATTAATCATAAACGAATAAGGCGTTATTCAAAGCCGCAAGAGTAACTAATGCCAGTGGTACAAGAGTAAAGATAAAGCCAAATCTCCCTACATCTTTACTCTTGTACCACTAGCGAAATGATTATTTGATACTACAGCAGTTTTTTATTATCGGTAGGTATATAAAAGTAACTATTGTCCTCAGCTTAAATGAGCATTCCAATTGAGCGTGTATATCCTTTGCGTTATAAAAATTCTGTGTGTTTATTTGGGACCACCTGGTCCGTTATTGCCTCCTCCTGGTCCATTATTACCCGGTTCGCCTCCATCGCAATCCACAATCATCACATTTTCGCATAACTCGATGCTGCCACAATCCGTAGTTACGGTGACACAAATACTTCCTAAGGGTCTATGCCCTCCTGACTGTCCAATAATTGAAGCACTTTCACCATGGCTACTTCCTGAAATAGGACCATCAAAAGTCCATTCATATCTTGGATTTGAGCCTGGAGGTATTTCATGAATTACAAAAAGCTTCGCGATTTCTCCTGCACAAATTTCCTGGCCTGGCACCAGAAGTAAATCGATTTGACTCATTGCACAATCGCATTCAGTTTCCGGACAATCACAAGGATCATATAACGTTTCCAGCGCAACAATATCAAATTCGGAAAAAGTACAAAATGACTCATCACATGGTGGACCTATAGCATTAAATATTGATCCTTCTTGAAACCCATGAGGAGTACCTTCAATAAGTTCCAGTTCTACATACTCTCCAAATTCCCAAGGATCAAACAAACCAGTTTCAGAGTCAAAAGACAATGGTCCGGCACAACAAACAAAATTGTCTAAATCTTCATCATTATGTGTAATCCCCAGTGTGTGGCTCAATTCATGCATTGCCACGCGTTGAAACCAACATGGATTTGCACAATCGTCTTCAAAAAAGGTATTGAAATAGATATCCGTACCATTCTCACCATCATTTAAAGGAATTTCGCCAACCCCAATAATATCGTCAATCAAGTCACTAAATTGCTCACAATGAATGACCAGGTTGGAGTTTGCTTCCTCCTCAACAACATTCATAGTAACGGCTATAAAAAGATTGTTATAAGAATCTATAGCATCCAAGACACCCTGCGTCCAGTTATCTCCACATTCCGGGGATATAAAGATATTCATAGCAACACAATCGGATGGCGTCCATCCTTTAAGCTTTAGCTGACGCTTTTCGATCTGATCATTGGGGGCAATTTGATTTTGTGAAATTTCATCTTGACAAGAATGAAATCCAATACATACCAATAGGACGGCAATTAACTTTAACGTTTTCATTTCTAATTGATTTTTTGTTTAAAACATTTCGCGATTACATTGAAATGTCATTTATGGAATTTAATAGTATCAGGCCTTAATACAATACATAGGTACAACGAGGAATTGAAATTTTGTGACCAAAAAAAATCAAAGAGAACAAAACACGCAAAGCCACGCTTATATACCTTTGAGTAGGAGCTTAGGTAAATTGCACGAACTAAAATCTATCTTCTGGTTTGAATAAGGAAAAGAAGAAAATCAAACTTTTTCCAACACTGAATCGGCTAACTTGGATTGAACCAAATCATTTTTATAGCTACAGAGTTCTACATTTACAAGCTGCCCCTCGTCGACACCATCTGATGGTATAGCTATTTTTATATAATTGTCCGTAAATCCATTTAACATACCTTCTTCTTTACTATGCTCCAAAAGCACTTTTCTGGTAGTGCCAAGATAGTTTGTATAGAACGCATGCTTCTTCTTGCTGGACAAGATTCTGAGCATTTTATTCCGTTGCTTTCTAACACCCATATCAACAGGTTCGGAAAGATGAATAGCTGGTGTATTCGCACGTTCGGAGTAGGTAAACACATGAAAGTATGAAACATTTAATTCATTCAGGAAGTGATAGGTATCCATGAAATCATCCTCTGTCTCACCCGGAAAACCGACAATCACATCTACCCCAATACAGCAATGAGGCATCAACGATTTTATTTTTTCTACCCTGTTTCGATATAGATCTCTTTTGTATCTGCGACTCATCATCCGCAAAACCTTATCCGAACCTGACTGTAAAGGCATATGGAAATGGGGTACAAATCGTTTTGAATTAGCAACAAATTCAATGACTTCATCCGTACATAAATTGGGCTCTATACTTGATATTCTAAAGCGATCAATGCCTTCCACCTCATCCAGTGCACGAATCAAATCAATAAATAGTGCCTCTTTTTTAGGTCGCACTCCTTCAATCACCTCAGTGCCATTCCCAAAATCTCCAATATTCACACCAGTTAAGACAATTTCTTTTACGCCTAAAGAAGCTATCTTCTCTGCATTCTTCACCACATTTTCAACGGTATCGCTTCTGGATTTTCCTCTAGCTTGAGGAATGGTACAAAACGTACATTTATAATTACATCCATCTTGTACTTTCAAAAAAGAGCGGGTACGGTCACCAAATGAAAAAGAATCGATAAATGTATTTGCATCACTTACCTCTCCAGCCTTAACCATTCCTTTACCTGGCACTACCGAGATATCATTGATATAATTTAGAATGTTAAACTTTTCAGCTGCGCCAAGCACCAGATCTACCCCTTCAATATTCGATATCTCTTCTGGTTTCAATTGTGCATAACAGCCAATAACAACCACTTTAGCATCGGGAGAATATTTCAATGCACGTCTTACCTCATACCGACATTTTTTATCCGCGAAATCCGTTACGGAGCAGGTATTAATTACATAGATATCAGCTCCTTCTTCAAAATCTACAGCCGTATATCCATTATCTTCAAACTGTCTCTTGATGCTGGACGTTTCTGAAAAATTGAGCTTACACCCAAGTGTATGAAATGATACAGTACGTGGAGTTGCCATATTGTTTGTTCAAATTCGGGCTGCAAATGTACGGGATTCTTGTGAGATTGGAAAGGTGGGAAAGATTGAAGAGATTGGAGAGATTATCCTTTCTTGGGAAGTTGAGGAATTATTTTTACATGGAGTTGCACAAAGAACACCTTCAGGTTTGTAATCAAAGAATTGAATTGATAAGAGGGAACGCTTACTGCTTGGCGATCTTTCCGGGGTTGTCTTTTAAAAAGCTGCCCCAATCTTTGTAATTCTTTTTCCCTGCCAAGGGGCCGGAGGATTGATTGAAAAGTGTTACGGCAGCTGCCAATGCATCTGTAGCATCCAAAGGGCCCTCGGCAATCTTAATATTTAATATCCCTTCCAGCATGGCAGCAACCTGTTCTTTGGAGGCATTTCCATTTCCCGTAACAGACTGCTTGATTTTTTTCGGACTGAATTCCTCGATTTCCAAGCCCATGGTAATTGCCGCGGCCATTGCTACTCCTTGAGCTCTTCCCAGTTTGAGCATGGATTGTACATTTTTACCATAAAAAGGCGCCTCGACACTCATTTTCCTGGGCAAATATGTTTCGATGATTTCTTGTAATTGCAGAAATATTTCTTTGAGCTTTGTCATATGGTCTTCGTATGACTTGAGTCGGATCACCCCCATAGTCAAAAGCTTTATTTTTTTTCCATGTACTTCTAAAATGGCATATCCCAGAACATTCGTTCCCGGATCAACGCCTAGAATTTTGTACGACTCTTTCTGTTTCGCCATTTTGTGAAAAGCTCAATATTAGCAAATATAAAGATCAAAAGTACGTAAAAACTGGAGTGAAAATGCGAACTATTTACAATTCTTCAACTTCCTAAACAGTAGATTCAATCGTGTGATTTGCTGGAATTTCAATAATTCAAAATTCTTTCCATCATTTTGTCAGAAGTCCCCAATTTAAGTTGTTTAAAGTACCAATTATTGTAATTTAGCGACTGTGTAAAAAATATGGTAAAAGTTTAAACCAAATGGCTTCAATCCATTGTTTACATTAATGCAAATTAATCCCTATTACAGAACGTATTAAAGAATAGAATATACCCGTACAAATGGATCAACTAAAATCAAGATTTAATGAAAAGGCTAGTGCCCTTAAAAGTGAAATCAAAGCACTACTAAAAGAACATGGAACGAAAACAGTAGGAGAAGTAAATCTCACCCAAGTCTTTGGCGGGATGAGAGGAGTTAAATCTATGATTTGGGACACTTCCCAGCTTGATCCTATCGAAGGAATCAGATTCAGAGGATACAACATTCCCCAATTAAGAGAATTATTGCCAAAAGTGGATGGTGGAAAAGAACCTCTTCCAGAAGGATTATTCTGGCTCATGCTTACAGGAGATCTTCCTACCAAAGAACAAGTGGATTGGCTATCCGATGAATGGGAAAAAAGAGCAACCGTACCTGCACATACATTTGCCGTATTGGATGCGCTTGATCCGAATACACATCCTATGACTCAATTCAGCATGGCGATTGTATCCATGCAAAGTGAAAGTATTTTTGCCAAGAGGTATGCAGAGGGCATGGGTAAAAACGAATATTGGGATGCTACTTACGAAGATGCCATGAATTTGATCGCAAAGCTTCCTCGAGTAGCTGCATACATTTATCGAAGAACATTTCATGATGGCGACCACATAGAGCCAGATACCTCTTTGGATTGGGCAGCAAATTTTGCGCATATGTTGGGCATCACAAATCCTGACTTTATGAGTCTTATGCGACTGTATCTTACCATTCATGCCGATCATGAAGGAGGAAACGCTTCAGCGCACACTGTACATCTAACAGGATCTACCTTGAGTGACGCTTATTATTCATTTGCTTCTGGCATGAATTCTTTGGCCGGACCGCTCCATGGATTAGCAAATCAGGAAGTAATCAAGTGGATATTTGAAATGGTGGATGAATTGGGCACAACCAAGCCTTCGAAAGAACAGATTGCCAAGTATGTCAACGATACACTAGCGGCTAAAAAAGTAATTCCAGGATACGGACACGCTGTGCTTCGTCAACCAGACCCACGATTTACGGCGCAAAAGACATTTGCAGAAGAATACATTCAAGACGATGACTACGTAAATATCGTTTGGAATTTGTTTGACGTAGTACCAGACATCCTTGGAAGTTTAGGAAAAGTTAAAAATCCATGGCCTAATGTTGATGCACATTCTGGTGCACTGCTGGTACATTACGGTCTTAAAGAATATAGCTACTATACAGTACTGTTTGGAGTTTCCCGAGCACTAGGTGTTTTGGCTGCATTGGTATGGAGCAGAGCAATGGGATTCCCATTGGAAAGACCAAAATCAGTTACGACGGATTGGGTAAAAGAGTTTATCGCCAATTCTTAACTACACCACTACTTATTACTAACTAATTAGAAAAAGAATATTTCAAAATGAACACACCGGAAAATTTAAGATATACCAACGAGCACGAATGGGTGCGTATTGAAGGTGACGGTATCGTCGTTGTAGGAATCACAGATTTTGCACAAAGTGAATTGGGAGAATTGGTCTACGTTGAAGTGGATACCATCGGAGAAGAGTTGGACAAAGATGAGGTTTTCGGTACCGTCGAAGCGGTTAAAACAACCTCAGATTTATTTATGCCTGTAAGCGGCGAAGTACTGGAATTCAATGCTGAAATTGATGAATCCGAAGGTGACGACCCTGCTTTAATCAATTCTGATCCATATGGAGGAGGATGGATTGTGAAAATAAAATTGAGCGACGAATCAGAATTGGATTCTTTGATGAGTGCTGAAGAGTACGCCAAGATGATTGGGTAAGAACCTATCGCGAATTATTGCCAAATTCAAGGTTCTTTCTAATTAGAAAAAATAATTTTTCTTTACACCACTTTTATTAATAGCCGCATCTATTAGGACATATGACTAGAAGACTTGTTGCTGCTGGCTGGACATTAATCTTGATCGCAGGAACATTGCTGCCCAAAGGGGTGGTTTCTCAAAACAACTGGCTAGACATCCCGCATTTTGACAAGTTGTCTCATTTCGCGGCGTATGCTTTACTTGTGTTTTTTTGGTCTATGGCATTAGTCCAAAAAACAGCTAAAATAAAGGCCGCTCGAATTTCTTTTTATGGGTCTATTGCTCTTGGAATAGTCCTGGAAATTCTTCAATGGCAACTAAATGTAGGACGGCATTTTGAGATTCTAGATATTATTGCTAATATTATCGGCGCAATCTTTGGATTGATCGTTTTTTATAAAATTTTTAAACTCTAAGTTATGGGAGATATTGCATTAACAGGAGGCACCGTAGTAGGATTGCTTGTCGGTTTATTGTTATTATCTGTTGCTATTGTCTTTTTGTATAGAAACTACATGAAAAAACAACAAGAGGCAGATTTGAAAACCAAGTACGACGATGGTACCATCGAAAATTACTTGATTTCAAGAAATAAATATCCCGAAGCAGATGTATTAAAAAAGACAGGTTCGTTTTTTGGATACGGATTAGCTACGGCATTGGCATTAACGCTATTTGCTTTTAGCTGGACCAGATACGAAAAGCCGGTTATCATACCGGATGATGCTTTGGAATATGAAGAAGAAATTGAAGTGGAACCGCCAAGAACGGCAGAACCACCACCACCACCACCACCACCACCGCCACCGGTGATTGAAGAGGTACCTGAAGAAGAAATTGAAGAAGAAGATGAACCTGTATTTGAAGATACGGAAATTGAGGCTGATGATGTGGTTGAAGAATTACCAGTTGTGGAAGATGCGCCACCGCCACCACCGCCACCGCCACCGCCACCACCAGTAGAAGAAGAAATCTTCAAAGTTGTGGAACAGATGCCTAGATTTCCAGGATGCGAAGACATGGGTGGATCGGATAAAGAAAAAGAAGAATGTGCGAAAGGTAAAATGTTAGAGTACATTTATAAAAATCTGAAATATCCCGCAATTGCGAGAGAGAATGGTGTAGAAGGTATGGCCGTAATCCAGTTCGTTGTGGAAAAAAATGGTTCAATAGCCGGCGCAAAAATCGTAAGAGATCCAGGAGCTGGAACAGGTTCTTCAGCTTTGAAAGTAGTAGAAGCTATGAATAACATGGGTGCAAAGTGGACTCCGGGAAAACAAAGAGGTAGACCCGTCAAGGTTCAATATACACTACCTGTTAAATTTAAATTAGAAGGATAAAAAGTAAATTCTTTTACTTGAAAAATATAGAAGCCAGTTGGATAACAAATTTCAGCTGGCTTTTTTAATATTCAACTTTTTCTGGGATCCAATTGCCCATATTGACTAGAACGAGAAATCAAACATTTAAGGTGTTGTGAGCGATCAAAAGTCAATCAAAAAAACTCTCTCCTTGGGAAAAATTCAACGTCCGAGGTATATTTTCATCAATTGCAATGTCCTTTATCATTGCATTTCAGACGTATTGTTTGGACTCATATAATACCTCGAATATTGCATTGAGCCCAGAAATCAACTATATTTACATAGTTGAGATTGATGAAATCACCCAAAATTGTTATAAACGGTCTGTATTTCCCCCTTTTTAACGACTCAACAGTAAATAGACAATTATATATCTAATCCCTGATCATAATCCTTTGAATATTAAATAATTAGATAATATTTTAACTAATTATGAATACTGTTAGTAATCCATAAAATTGCTTTTATTTAACGTTCACTTTCTTATTATTTCACATTTTATAAACTCTCGATTATGAAAGCAGATATAATATTGAAATCAGGTCAAATGCCAACCAAACGCTTTTTCCTGTGGTTGCATAGCACTTTCAAAAAATTAACAATGCTACTAATCCTGGTTATGCTTTTGAGCCCGGATAAGATATTAGGTCAAAACGACAACTCCGGGTTTAACGGGTTTGCTATAAATCCTAAAATAGGTTATTTCAAAACCTTAGCAGATAGATCCGGGTATTCCATTGGCTCTGAAGTAATCTACATTAAAAACAAACTTCTATTCAGTGCTGATTACTATAAATTGGAGGAATTTGTTCTCTTTAAAGCTCCCGTAGAACGCTATAATCACCTTGGCCTAATGTTCGGAAGCTATTCCGATAAGGAGAAATTCCGTTTTCAGTATCAAATTGGTTTAGGTTTATTATGGGGCATTACGAGAACAGATGAGAAAATTGACGGCCCTCAAAGCTGGTTGGGCACCCAATATGAAGGCGAAGATTTTTCCACATTGGGACTTACATCAAAATTAGGGTTCAAACTTATTCAATCTTCAACAGCAAGTGTTGGTTTAGATTTGCATATAAGTGTCAACTCCGAGAGAACGGTTTGCATGCCCTTTTTAAGTGCAGAAATGGGTTTGCTGAGAAAAAGATAATTTGTTCAGCGATCGAATTCTTTGACCCGATGTGGTCGCTATTGCTTCAAAGCCTGAAGAATATCTTCCAAAATATCCTCATGGTGCTCAAGCCCAATAGAAAGCCGGATCATTCCGTTTGTTATTCCTACGGCTACTTTTTCTTCTTCGGAGAGCTTGGCATGTGTAGTAGAAGCAGGATGAGATACAATCGTCCTTGAATCACCAAGATTTGCCGTAAGCGAACACATTTTAATTGCATTCAAAAAATCACGTCCAGCCTCTATTCCTCCTTCTATTTCGAATGCTATAATATTTCCTCCCAATTTCATCTGTTTTTTAGCCAGTTCATGGTTTGGGTGGGATTTTAAAAATGGATATTTCAGCCAGTTTACTTTTGGATGATTTTCCAAGGATTGTGCAATTTTTAATGCCGTTTCACAATGACGATCTACTCTTACGGCTAATGTTTCCAGACTTTTTGAAAGTACCCAGGCATTAAATGGGGAAATAGATGGGCCTGTATTGCGTGCAAATAAATAAATCTCTCGTATGAGCTCCTTCTTTCCAACCACAGCTCCGCCCAGGACTCTTCCCTGACCATCGATCAATTTTGTAGCCGAATGAATGACAAGATCAGCACCAAATTGAATGGGTTGCTGAATGTATGGTGTAGCAAAACAATTGTCGATCACCAACAACAGATTATGCTTTTTTGCGATTCTTGCCAGTTCTTCCAGATCCAGAATCTCAACCCCGGGATTGGTAGGGGATTCGGCATACAATATTTTAGTATCCGAGGTAATCAATGATTCGATTTGGTCCAATCTTGATGATGGAAAATAGGAAGTAGTGATATTCCATTTTGGCAAGAACTTCTTAAAAAGTGAATGAGTCGAACCAAAAACTGAGTCACTTGAAACAATATGATCACCCGCATTAAGAAGTGCAGCAAATGTATTGAATACGGCCGACATCCCCGTCGCAAATGCATATCCATCTTCTGCCCCTTCCAGGACTACCAATTTATCGATAAACTCTGTCGCGTTTGGATTTGAAAAACGACTATAGATGTTTCTCGTCTTTTCTTCGGCAAAAGCTGCACGCATTTCTTCTGCATCTTCAAACACAAAAGAAGACGTCAGGAAAACGGGAGTTGAATGCTCTGAATATTGAGATCTATCCAACTGAGTTCGTATCGCTTTTGTTTCAAATTTTTTACTCATAAGCCTGGCAATCCTTTAAAAATGCAAAGCTAGGTATTTACTCAGTATATTGATCTTTTGTTTTAGTCTTTTAACGAACGAATTGATTTATTCCGTAATTGAAAATCCATGCCGCTTATCTTGCTTTAAAAAAAGACAAAGGACATCAACATAACGTGCTAAAACCTACTTTCGTTTGTTTTTCTTTTAACCGCAAATGCATAGGGATACCGGATAAAACATTTGTGAAACCTTAGTGTATCCTTGCGCCCTTAGTGGTTAAAAAAGTCAACATCAAGCATAGCAAAACCTCCTAAATACTTAATTCTTCCTTTAAAAATCTCCCAGTATGACTGTTTTCCACCTTCGCCAATTCTTCCGGAGTCCCAGAAAAAAGAATATTTCCCCCACCTCGTCCCCCTTCGGGACCAATATCGATTATATGATCTGCTACTTTAATGATATCCATATTATGCTCGATGACCAGAATAGTATTGCCTTTATCCACTAGCCGATCCAATACATTGATCAGATGCCTGATGTCCTCAAAGTGCAATCCCGTTGTCGGCTCATCCAGGATGTACAAGGTATTTCCGGTATCTCTTTTGGCTAGCTCCAAGGATAGTTTCACACGTTGAGCCTCTCCGCCTGATAGTGTTGTCGCTTGTTGTCCCAAGGTGATATAACCCAATCCCACGCTATTCAGCGTAGACAGTTTGCGGTAAATGGCCGGAATATTTTTGAAAAATTCTGAAGCCTCACTCACGCTCATGTCAAGTACATCGGAAATCGATTTTCCCTTATACAATATTTCCAATGTCTCCCGATTATATCGACGACCCATACAATTTTCACAATCCACCAATACATCTGGCAAGAAGTTCATTTCGATCACTTTTTTACCTGCTCCCTGGCAAACTTCACAACGTCCTCCTTTGACATTAAATGAAAATCGACCGGGCTTATATCCTCTAATCTTAGCTTCCGGAAGAGATGAAAATAGATTTCGAATATTTCCGAATACGCCAGTATATGTGGCAGGATTAGATCGCGGTGTACGTCCAATGGGAGACTGATCAATTTCGATCACCTTATCAATGTGTTCCAGACCCATTATCTTTTCGTAAGGCAGGGGTCGCTTCGAACTGCGATAAAAATGCTGTCGCAGGATTGGATACAATGTAGAATTCACCAATGATGACTTCCCACTTCCTGACACTCCTGTAACGGCAATAAATTTACCCAATGGAATTTCCAAATTGACTTTTTGCAGATTGTGTCCGGTTGCACCGTTCAAGACAACTTCTTTACCTGTTCCTTTTCTTCGCTCCTTTGGAATTTCTATTTTCTCTCGATTGGCAAGATAATTTGCGGTAATGGTTTTTATCTTTTTGAATGCCTTAGGGTGACCTTCTGCCACAAGTTCTCCACCATTTTTGCCGGCACCAGGGCCCATATCGATAAGATAATCAGAGGCAAGCATAATGTCTTTATCATGTTCCACCACTACGACGGTATTCCCAATTTCCGTGAGGTTTTTTAATGCATTAATCAATCGCTGATTGTCTCTTTGATGCAGTCCGATACTGGGTTCGTCCATCACATAGGTGATACCTGTTAGTTGAGACCCGATTTGTGTGGCCAAACGAGTTCGTTGTGATTCACCTCCTGAAAGCGTCCGGGTCGGCCGATTCAGCGTAAGGTAATTCAAGCCTACCTCCAATAAAAAGCCCAACCTCAACTTAATCTCCTTGATCACATCTTTGGAAATCGCTTTTTGTCGATCCGATAATAAGTCATTTACATTGTCAAACCAATCTTGCAATTTGTCCAAATCCATGGTGGCTAACTCACCAATATGCTTTCCTCCCACACGGAAAAAAAGAGAGGATTTTTTCAATCGATAACCTCCACATTCACCACAATCCTGAATGGTCATGAATTCTTCGGCCCAGTTTCTGATTTTCTCTGAAGTGGTATCGCGATACCAGCGTTCGAGCATATTCACAATTCCATCAGATGCCAAATTGTAGACCATCTCGTGGGGTGAATAGCCCATATCAATGCCCAGCTTGCTATCCCCTCCATACAGCAATACATCCAACGCTTTCTTCGGAATATTTTTAATCGGTGTATCCAAATCAAATTTGAAATGCTTGGCGATCTTTTTGATTTGTTTGAACGTCATATTCGATCGTACCTCACCAAACGGTTTTATTCCTACTTCGTTGATGCTTTTAGAATCATCAGGGATGACCTTATCCATATCAACCTTATACAATTGCCCCAGTCCCTTGCACGAAGGACAAGTTCCATAAGGCGAATTGAAAGAGAATGTATTTGGTGACGGCTCTTCATAACTGATCCCGGATTCCGCATCCATCAATTGCTTACTGAACGGGGTTAATATATCTGTCCCATGCTCCATTATATAGATGAAGTCCTCCCCCATCTTCATAGCTGTCTCAATGGAATTGGTAATCCTTTCCCGTTTTTCCTCTTCTACTTTGAGTCGATCCACAATCAATTCTATATCGTGAACTTTGTATCGATCCACTTGAAGTCCCTGCACCAAATCTATCACTTCACCATCAACACGCACCTTGGTATATCCCTTCTTTCGCACTTGCTCAAATAGCTCACGATAGTGCCCTTTCCGGGAACGAACCATAGGTGCAAGGATTACAATCTTCTTACCATTGTAATTCGAAAATATATCGTCTATAATCTGGCCTTCAGTGTATTTCACCATTTTCTTGCCGGTGACATAACTATAGGCATCACTCGCACGAGCATAAAGCAATCGGAGAAAATCATAAATCTCGGTTGTCGTTCCCACAGTTGACCTTGGGTTCCATGCGGTCGTCTTTTGCTCAATAGAAATAACAGGACTCAGGCCTTCGATCTTCTCCACATCCGGTCGTTCCATATTCCCTAAAAACTGTCGTGCATAGCTGGAAAATGTCTCCATGTACCGTCGTTGACCCTCGGCATAAAGGGTGTCAAATGCCAGGGAAGATTTTCCACTCCCACTAATGCCCGTAATCACGACCAGCTGATTGCGCGGAATTTTTACAGATACGTTTTTCAGATTATTTTCACGAGCTCCGACGATTTCGATATAGCCGTCTTCTTCGATGTGTGCTGCCATTCAAGTGATGTATTTACCAAAAGGAAACACAAGGTAAGGTGGAAGGTTGAGAAAGTGGAGAGGTGGATTGAAATCTTTTTTGAATTTTGGAGGTGTAACCTACAAATACGGCAAGTGGTTAGAAACCATTACCACAATAAGAGGTTGCGCACAAGTGCATAGTTTGTGATCGATACTCCATTTGAATACGAGTTCAATTTGATTCACACACGAATTTCAGTTCTATCAGATTGATGATTCTTCCTATCTTTAACACAGTGAGCTTTATGTTAGAAGCTAACAGAGTCTATTTGCGCAACTTGATGGCTCAAAAGGAATGTATAAGATTAATCACAATGAAAGAGACAAACGAAGGCATAGAACATGCTAGAGCATTGATTAGAGAATGTTTGGAAACAAAAGATACATTTTTGGATATTGGGAATTGTGGGATTACGGATTTGGATGATCTACCGGAATTATTTGAGTGTACGCATTTGGAAACACTAATCATAAGTAATGATTGGTATGACAATAACAAGAAAAGTTGGATAAGCAGCAAAAACAAAGGGCATAGAAACCACCCTGAATATTTAAGCAATAACATTAAAAAATTAAAAAATCTCAAGCAATTTTATTTTGGAGGTGGACTAGGCGGATCTTGGAGCATCACAGATGTGGCCACTCTTAAACACCTTGATCAACTCAATACATTAGACCTTCGCTCTAATAAAATCTCCGATATAAGCTTCCTCAAAGACCTTAAGCAACTCAATACATTATACCTTAGCTCTAATAAAATCTCCGATTTCAGCTTCCTCAAAGACCTTATGCAACTCAATACATTATACCTTAGCTATAATAAAATCTCCGATATAAGCTTCCTCAAAGACCTTAAGCAACTCAATACATTAGACCTTAGCTATAATAAAATCTCCGATATAAGCTTCCTCAAAGACCTTATGCAACTCAATACATTATACCTTAGCTCTAATAACATTTCCGATTTCAGCTTCCTCAAAGACCTTATGCAACTCAATACATTAGACCTTAGCTCTAATAAAATCTCCGATATAAGCTTCCTCAAAGACCTTATGCAACTCAATACATTAGACCTTAGCTCTAATAAAATCTCCGATATAAGCTTCCTCAAAGACCTTAAGCAACTCAATACATTAGACCTTAGCTATAATAACATTTCCGATATAAGCTTCCTCAAAGACCTTATGCAACTCAATACATTATACCTTAGCTATAATAACATTTCCGAGTTGCCCGTGTGGGTAACTAATTTTAAAATGGACATAAGTTTAAAACAGTTTGGAAGGGGTATAAGGCTGTATAAAAATCCGATTGAAAAACCTCCTATGGAAATTGTTGAGCAGGGTAAGGAAGCCATTATAAATTATTTTAATTATTCACAATATTACTATCTGTTTGAAGCGAAGCTAATTTTGGTAGGTGAAGAACGAGCTGGGAAAAGTACAATAGTTAAAGCGTTGAGTGATGAAAAATTTGCAATAAACCTTAATGAAAAAAGTACCGAAGGAATTGATATTACAGAATGGGTTATTCCAAAGGACAAAGTAGATACCAAAAAAGATTACCGTTTCAACATTTGGGATTTTGGAGGACAAGAGATTTATCATGCCACTCATCAGTTTTTTTTGACCAAACGGTCTTTGTATTTATTCGTTACTGAAGCGAGAAAGGATTTGAGATTTGATGATTTCTATTATTGGTTAAATATTATCAATTCCCTTGCCGGGAAAAGTCCTGTTATTCTTATTCAAAATAAGGTTGACCAATCGCATCAGGATATAGCCATTGAAAGATATGTAAAAGACTTTCCTCAAATTCATGATGGGATAAAAAAGATTAGCTGTAACACTGAACATAAAAACTGGCTATTAAAATACTGCCATATTCTTGAGGAATTAAAAGGTACCATATTCACAATAATTAAGGAAAAGCAGATTGATGGAATCGGGGATGAGTTACCGATCGAATGGATTGATATCCGAAAGAAAATCTCTAAAATAGAAGAAAATACAATCTCTTTGATATACTATTTAGATATATGTAAGAAGCATGGTCTGGACGAAGAAAGGGCTATTTTTTTAAGTGATTATTTTCATGATTTAGGTGTATTCCTTCATTTTCGTAAAGATCTAAATCTTAGAAACATTATCTTCTTGAATCATGAATGGGTTACAAAAGCAATCTACAATGTTTTTGATAACGATAAAATCAAGAATGAATCCAAGGGGAAATTTTACGAAGATGACTTGATAGAAATTTGGAACGAACCACAGTTTAAAGGTAAAGAGGCAGACTTATTGAATCTAATGAAAACACCACAATTTAAAATCTGCTACCAGCATAAAAATGGCTACTATGTTGCTCCTCAACTCTTTGATGATAAAGTTGTAGATTACCATTGGGAAACTTACGATAATAATTTACTCTTCAGATATAAATATGGATTTATGCCAAAAGGTATACTGTCTCAACTAATCGTAGAACTCAATCAATATATATTCGAAGATACCTTTTGGAAATATGGTGTTCTACTGGAATATAAAGAAAGCAAGGCCATTGTAATTGAGGATCGATATGGCAAGGAAAACATCATTTCAATACGAGTAGAAGGAGAAAATAAAAGGTCTTTTTTGACTATTATAAAAAAGTGCATTGAAGATATTAATGCATCATACACCAATTTGCAAGTAGATGAGGAAATAGGATGTAATTGCCAAGAATGCAAAGATAGTGAAGAACGATACTTTTGGAAAATCACCAACTTGAACAGAGCTATGAAAAAAGGGAAGCGGGAAGTAGAATGCCAAATAAGTTTTGAAGATGTAAGGATAAATCATTTACTGGGCGATTATATTCCTCAGCGAGAATCTGGTATTATAGGTGATGAAAACGATTCATTTTCCATTAATATTTACAGAAATGAACGTGGAATATATAAAACTGAGTTTGATAAACTTCACAAACGACATGACCGACATGATCAAGTCCATGATGAATTAATTGATAAATTTAATCAGCACTACCACAGCCTAATTGCCTTACCAGAAAATAAAGTCATTAAAGATCTGATCATTCCAGAAATTCAGCAAATAGCGATAGAGTCCCGAGAAGTTTTCTTGAATGATGTGCTCATCATGTTATCCAAAGCCTTCGAATTTCATCAAAGTGATATGGATGATAAGCTTCTAAAATTATATAATGAGCTAAAAAAAGACTTGCAAACTTCTGGGCATACAGAGGTAAAAATCAAAACCTCCATCCCATT
This sequence comes from Bacteroidota bacterium, assembly GCA_039194925.1. GTDB lineage: Bacteria > Bacteroidota > Bacteroidia > Chitinophagales > Saprospiraceae > CAJXUU01. The sequence goes on along the minus strand of JBCCVV010000028.1, from coordinate 22,302 downwards.
GTTAAATCTTATAGGTCTGGATATTGGAGTAGAAAAAGACTTTGATATCAAGGCCTGGGGAGCAAAAATGAATGAGAAGTATGGCTTAAGACTATTTACCATGCTTGGTTAATGAAATACAAAAGCCTTTAACACTACATCTTTTTCATACCTATTTCGTTACTTACAACATGTTACAATCCATTTTAGGAAAAATATTAATGGCGCCTTTTGCGCTTCTTTATGGTTTTACCATTGGAATTCGCAATGTACTATATGAATCTGAGTTGGTGAAAAGCACTAGATTCAGCCTGCCTGTGATCTCCGTGGGTAATCTCTCCATTGGAGGTGCCGGAAAGACACCTCATATCGAATATCTTATCCGTCTGCTTTCGCCTTACATCAATGTTTCTACACTCAGTAGAGGATACAAGAGAAAGACCAAAGGGTTTCGTTTTGTGCGACCGGCAGATAATGTGTTGGATGCCGGAGACGAACCGCTCATGTATGCCCGAAAACACAGAGGTGTAGTTGTGGCAGTTGGAGAAAGTCGTGCCATCGCAATTCCGCAAATGGTAGCCAGACATCCAAGTCTACAGACGGTTTTACTGGATGATGCTTTCCAACATCGATCCATCAAACCAGCACTAAATATATTGCTGACCACGTGGGACGAACCCTTTACCAGGGATTACTTGCTTCCATCCGGAAGATTACGCGAATGGAGATCGGCTTACACCCGAGCAGATGTCATTATCGTATCTAAATGCCCCCCGGAAATTACCGAGGAAGAGAAAGCCCAAATGATTAAAGAGATCAATCCTCAAAAACACCAAAACATTTATTTTTCCTATTATCAATATGGATATCCATATAATTTTTATAACCCAAAACAGCTCATCAAGCTGGACAAAGAATTGGATGTTATTTTGATCAGTGCGATAGCCAATACAAGTTACCTATTGGCCTATCTGGATAATGAAGTACTGGATATTCATCATATGAATTATGAAGATCATCACCTTTTTTCCGATTTGGATATTGAATACATCAATACGGTATTCAAAAATCGAGACTCTAAGCGAAAATTAATTTTAACAACAGAAAAAGATGCCATGCGGCTTGATCTTCATCGCAAGAAATTAGGAGAGTTGAATTTGCCTATCTATGTACTTCCGATGCAGGTGCAGTTTCACGGAGAGGATCAAGAACGATTTGATGCAGATATTAAGGAGTTCTTGTTGCATTTTAAGAGTTGATTTTTTCAGAATCCCTTGAATCGAGGAATCGCTCTACCGCATCTTTTGGAATAGAATCTTATTTTTGAGGTTGAACCTCATTGTATGATTCGTATTCTTGTATTTCTGGTTTTCATACTTACTTGCTTTGGATGTAAGGAGCATCCTTTTCCTACCATTGACATACAAAAAACAGGGGATTTTAGCTGGAAGAAAAAAGAGGCATGCACGATTGTTTTTACACATGAAGGGAATGCCGTGGAAATGCCGGGAAAGATCAAATTAAGAGGTGGCATTTCTGCACGATACAAAAAAAACTCCTTCTCTTTTGAACTTGATAAAAAGTACAAATTCTTTGATTTGCCAAAGGACGATGATTGGATACTTAACGCGAGCTATATAGATAAGACTTTTATGCGACACAAGATCAATTATGACCTGTTTCGAGCAATGGGAGAAAAGAACATTGCTGCTCAAAGTAGGTATGTCAATATTTTGGTAAATGGCGAATATCATGGTCTTTATCTGCTCACGGAAGAGATCAACGGTAAAATGGTAGGTCTAAATAAAAAAGATACGATGGCTATGCTTTTTAAAGACCCTCTTTTTCTTTACACCGAACATCGAATTCCTCAGGACTCCAACAATTTTCATCAGCAGAAATTTCCAAAAATTCAAAAGAGGGATCAATTCTACTATATTGATAGCCTGTGTACTTTTCTATTTGAATCCAGTGATCACGAATTTGAAGCCGGAATCGGAAAATGGTTTGATTTGGACAACTTAATAGATTGGCATTTGCTCCTTCTCTTTTCAAATAACGGAGATGGCATTTTGAAAAATTTCTACTTGCACAAAAGCGATAAGGATACACCGTTCCGGATTGCTATTTGGGATTTCGATCATTCTTTTGGCAGAGATGGAGACAACGAGTTGAATATGATGGAACGCCCTTTGCGGTGGTGGAGATCTGTTCTTTTTGTCCGATTGCTAGAATCAAAACGCTTAAACTACCAACAACGGCTAAAGAATCGATGGAAAGAATTGCGTGATAAAGGATTGTTTAGCGTGGAATATATTAAGAAGGAAATGTCAGAAATTGATGAATTGATCAAGGAAGAGGTAATCCTTAATTTTTCCAAATGGCCGCATAAAGGATATTGGTATTACGATGACAACGATTATGAGCAGGAGAAGGAAATAATAAGAAAATTTGTACTGTTGAGATTGCGTCAATTAGATCAAGAACTGGATTATTCCTACGGGAAGTAAGTTGATAAGACCTGCAATTAATTAATATATCGCGTTTTGCCCACTCTGTGGTTTGTAGTATCTTCGATCATCAAAATTAACTAAACTAAAACAAGCTCTTATGCCCAAAATGAATATTGTAAAAACCAAGCATATCAATGCACCGGTTTCGAAGGTTTATGAAATACTTAGTGATCTATCTTCCTGGTCGAAATGGTCTCCATGGTTGATTATGGATCCCAATGCATCTGTTGATGTAGCCGCTGACAATCGCTCATATACATGGGATGGAAATCGAGTGGGATCTGGGCATATGGAAATTGCTAAAGAAACAATGGATAAAGCTATAGACTATAATCTCACTTTTCTTAAACCTTGGAGATCAAAAGCGAAAGTAAAATTCACCACCACAGAAAAAGATGGAGGTACGGAAGTAGCTTGGCACATGGATAGTTCATTGCCATGGTTTATGTTTTGGATAAAAAAGATGACGGTTGCTATTATCAGCAATGACTACGAAAGAGGTTTGAATCTTCTAAAAGATTACGCAGAAGATGGTGAAACTCATTCGAAATTAAATTGGCTGGGTGAGCGTGAATTCCCTGGATGTGATTTCATTGGAATAAAAAGAGAATGTTCTACTGTCGAAATGGGAGAAGTTATGAAAAATGACTTTGAAGCATTAATGTCCTATTGTGAAAACGTGGACGGTGCGGATAAAACCAAAGCTTTTTCAATGTATCATAAATTTGATTTTGTAAAAGGAAGAGCCAGTTATACAGCAGGTATTCCAACTTCAAAAGTACCGGACAATGTACCTGTCGATTATTTCGTAGGCAAGATTCCTTCTACCAAAATATATACCCTTGAGCATGTAGGTCCTTATGTACATCTGGGTAATGCCTGGACGACGATACATAAAATGGTTCGACAAAAAGAAATCCGCCCCAATAAGTCAATTCATCCTTTTGAGACGTATGGAAATAGTCCAATGGATACACATCCTCATGATTTGATAACGCATATTAATTTTGCGGTGAAATAATTGCTGGATATAATTACAGTTGAAGTGACGTTGAAAACGACTGTTTCTTTTCGCTGGCATTTAATTCAAGTAATTGTTTAAACGCTTGAACTGTCAATCTGGAGACAAGCCATTTTTGTTCACTAAGTCATCTATTATAAAATTATTGTGTGATCAAAATTGGTTTTTAGGGTGACTTTATCACCAATTAAATCGTTTTTAGATTGACAAGATTATAAAAACAAAGCGTCGTTAATTTATAACTATACATGATGAAATATCTCTTTCTTTTAGCTGCTTTCACTTTTGCTTCCATAGCGTATTGTCAATCTGATTATCCAGCCCATATGAAACGTACTTTGACCAGGATGCAGTTGGAATACATTCAACCGGTTGAGCAGTTTCCTGCATTCCTGGATAAAGGAAAAATAAGATACTTTGAATACGACTTTGGCTTTGTATTGGAAGGTGGTGAAATGATGATCCTCGTTCAGACCAGAAATGATGACGGCACATATATTCCGCAGGTTTCCGTTTCGGGTTTGGTATCCACTCTAGCCACCAATCGCCAGGAATTTGATATTCGGGTAATGGGCACTGATGATCGATATTTGAAAGAAACAAACGCTGATTGGGCCATAGAATCCTTATTCACTCCCAAAAAAGTAATGACGGATTACAAGATCGCCTATATAAAATCCTTATTCAAATCCGGAGTGGGTGCAGTCAATATTTTGTATTTGGCCAATGAAGAAATTGAAGTTTTTCCGATAGTGAAGTACTCGGATAAATAATGATCTTCTGGATAAAATATCCTGCATTTTCACTTCTCTTTTTGATGAGTGCTCTGCTTCACGCTCAGAAATCTTCTTTTCTGACTCATTCTCACAATGATTATGAACAAGAAGAGCCTCTAACCAAAGCATTGTCTCTTAACTTTAATTCGATTGAAGTAGATATTTTTGAATTTAATGGAAATATTGTCGTAAGCCATGATAACGAAGATCTTGGAAATAAACCCTTGCTAAAACAACTTTACCTTCAACCATTATCTCAATATACTTTCAAATCCAATCAAACTATTATTCTTCTTGTTGATCTAAAAATGGAAGGAAGCACTATTCTAGAATTGTTGCACGATGAAATAAGTAGGTATCCAAATCTATTCAAATCAAGAAATGTAAAAGCAAATCATGCTTCTTTACAAGTTGTATTAAGCGGTAGTGTAGACAAAGAATATGTGCTATCAAATAACAAATTTCACTATTTCTACATCGATGGTAGACTTGAAGATCTAAAGAAGAATTACAATACACAATTGGTTCCCTTGATCAGTGCTGACATTGAAGAGCTTTATCGTTGGAGAAAATCCAAAAAAACGACTAAAAAAAACCTTAAACCACTTATTGAGGCTATTCGGAAGGTTCATGAACAAGATAAAATAATCCGATTTTGGAACACTCCGGATGAATCCGATTTATGGGATATCCTTATTTCTTTGAATGTTGATATTATTGGTGTAGATAATCTTGATAAATTTATGCAATACTCTTCAAAATTCTAATCTTCCTTTGGCGTCCACCCAAATGCATCTCGCATTTTATAATAGATAGCCGTATTCTCATAGATGCCCCCAAATGCTTCTGATCCGGGACCATAGGCAAACACAGGAATCAAATCTCCGGTATGATAATCAGAAGTAAATGCTGTAGATAGTTTATTCATTTCTGATCCTCTTTGAATGGCAAAGCCTCCGGTTTCATGATCTGCAGTCACCACTACCAAGGTATTGCCGTCTCTCTCTGCAAAGTCTAATACATCTCCAATCACCTTGTCAAATTCTATCATTTCAGTAATGATATAATGGCCATCATTGGCATGTCCACCCCAATCGATCTGACTCCCTTCTATCATCAAAAAGAATCCATTTTCATTGTTCTTATTTAAGTGATTAATCGAAAGATTGGCTGCGGGCCTAAGATAATTACGACCCTGAGAAACCATCAATGGCGAACCATCTGCAGTGTAATACATCAATTTTTCTACTTTGGACATATCGATTTCATCAATTTCTTTTTCTACAAAACTCTCTACCGTATACCCTTTTGTTTTTAGCTCATCTGAAAGATTTCGATCATCCATACTTCTTCGTTCAAACGATTTTTGTCCGCCTCCGATGTAAATTTCAACATCCGTTTTCAAAAAATCCAATGCGATCTCCTCGTAGTTTTGTCTCGATTTATTATGTGCTACAAAAGATGCCGGAGTTGCGTGTTCAATCGTAGAAGTAGCCACTAATCCCGTTTTCAATCCTTTGGTTTCCGCCTCTTCCAAAATAGTTTCTATCGCATTGGTATCCGGATCTACTGCAATGGCGCCGTTATATGTCTTTTTTCCACAAGCAAATGCCGTAGCTCCAGCCGCAGAATCCGTAATCAAGTCATCACTGCTATAACTTTTATGCAACCCAATCGTCTTGAATCGTTCCAGGTTTAGAAAATTATCATTGCTAAACATACCAGCACTGATTTGGGTAATTCCCATGCCATCACCAATCAAAAGAATGATGTTTTTGGCTTTCTTCTTACTAATCCCAGAAGCGGATTTCTCAACAATTTGAGGCTGGGAAGTTATCATTGCCTTCTTCTTTGTACCGCAAGAAATCACGGTAAAAAAGCAAATCACTGCAATCATGAAATGTCTCAATTTCAATACATTTGGTTAACTTAGGCCAAGATATATTTTTTCCCCGGCAATGATCGAATGGCTCCTTTAAATTCAAGATTCAATAACATCGATGCTAACGCTGAAGGCGTCATTTTGAGTTGATAGTTGAGATCATCAATTGTTATTTCAGTTGCCTCTTTAAGTACATCAATTACATTTTGCTCATTGGTATCAAACTCAATAAATAATGATTTTTGAATCACTTTCTCCTTATCGATTTCATCCCAGCGCATGATGTACCCAATATCTTCAGCAGATTCCAGGAGATGTGCCTTGTGTTGTTTGATCAAACGATTGCAACCTTCAGATACAGGATCATTTATCCTTCCCGGAATTGCGAAAACATCTTTATTGTACGAATTCGCAAATTCGACAGTAATGATTGATCCTCCTCTCTTTTTGCTTTCTATAACCACAATGACATCGCTCATACTAGCTATAATCCGATTTCGCATGGGGAAATTCTCGCGATCCGGATTTGTTTCTATTGGAAATTCGGTAAGCAGTCCTCCATTCTCAATCATTCTCGTTGCCAATTTTTTATTGGAAGAAGGATAAATTCTATCCATTCCATGCCCCATTACTCCAATGGTTTCCATTCCTAAATTTACAGCTACAGTATGTGCACACGTGTCTATACCAAAGGCCAAGCCCGAGATGATTTGCACACCATAAGATTGCAATCCATGGATTAGTTTCTCACAGTTGATTTTACCCTGCTGCGTGGGTTTTCTCGTGCCAATGATCGCCACTGTTCTAGGGTGATTCAAGCTCATATTCCCTCTGTGGTAAAGTACCAAAGGTGAGGATTCAAAGTGTTTCATTCGCCTGGGATAATCTTCGGAATGAAACGTAACTGCCTTGCCTTCAATCTTTTCCAAAAAATTAATCTGTGCCTCTGCTTTGGCGAATGCATCCCTGTTATTTTGAATCTTTTGAATGGTTTTCAGCCCAATTTGTGGAATTTTAGATAGCTCTTTTTTACTCGCGGAGAATACGGCTTCGGCACTTCCACAATAGCTAATTAAAAGTTTGGCAATCACTGGCCCAACGTCGGGAATCAACGTCAATGCAATGTTGTGTAAAAGGTTTTTATTCATTATTGTGCTTGTTGCGCAAGCTGAAGGAATTGATTTGCCTTGTTTTGATCGCCTAATCGGTTGTAAACTTTGGCAAGTGCTTCCAACACTTCCTTGTCGTAATTATTCATCGTATATAATCGGTTGAGGTAATGCAGTGCCCATTTTGGTCGATTGGACTGAATCATGACCTCGTTCAAACTGGTTTCAATATACCACTTTTTCAAATAACTGAAATCATTCGTTCTTGGTTCAAGATAATCTAAGTATTCCGAGATAAAAGACACATCAGGTCGTTTAGCCATGACTTCTGCAAATCGATTCAACAGCTGTTTTTCATTTCTATCGCTCTTGTATATTTCTGCGGCTATACCTGCCTTCATCAAGTTTCCATTTTGATACGTTGGGTGGATCTTTACCGCCTTCTCTGCATAGCGATAGGCCTCTGTTAATATCTCTATTTTTGAAGATCCTCCAGCTTCCCTTCCTTCATTGTAAAGGGCGGTTGCCATAAATGAATTAGCTCTTGCACTGTTGGAATCATTTGCGACCGCAGATCTATTTAACGTCAACGCAGATTCCCAATCCGGCACTCGGGTATAGGTTTTATACACATAGCCTAATACAAGTATTCCCGTAAGTACAGATGCCGAGATCAATCCATTTTTACCCTTCCATCTGCCCAATTTTTCTGAAATGAGATACGCCATAAGAATCGCCAGGCCTACCGAAGCCATGTAGATGAATCGCTCATTCATAAATGTACCCAGATTGATTACGATGTTTGAAACGATCGTCAATGTCGTGAAATAGAAAAGTAATGCATAACTGGATATTTTTTTACGTTTGATGCCTCGCAGTGCCCATATACCCAGAAAAATATACACTAGCAATGACCCCAACGACCTCCAATCCGCCCATCCTAAAACCGGGATGGCATAGGGATAATAATCGTGATTCAACGGATGAGGAAAAATATATAGCTGTATGTATTTGTACAAAGTAAACATTATGGTCGCTAACTTTTCACCTCCGGTCATTCCCAAAAAAGGATTATTCATCAAATCCGGGATTTCCTGACCAAACTGTGGAACACCTGCCACACTAAATCTAAGGGCTAAATAGGCGATGGTCGTAACCATCAAGGCTCCGAGCAATTTTAAGTTGTCACTCCATTTATATTCCGAAAAGAAATATATCGTCAAGGGAATGACTGCTAAAAAAGTAATAGAATTCTCCTTGGACAATAGCGCAAGAAAAAAGAGAGCACAAGACGACAACATCCACAAAATGTTCTTCTTGTCCATAAATCTAAGCGCTGTATACAATGTGGCTAGTGAGAAAAATAAGGCCATTATCTCATCTCGACCTTTGATATTGGCCACGGCTTCACTGTGAATCGGGTGCGCAATAAAAAACAAACTGGCCAAAAATGGCAAAGCTAACCACCATGCAACGGCTTCCATCTTCCGAAACATCATAGCTAAAACTTTGAAAAGAAGCAAACCGGTTAATGCATACAAAAGTATATTCAGCCAGTGACTGGTTTTCGGATCTTCACCACCCATCAAATCGTATTCTACAGCATAGGTAATCAAAGAAAGGGGTCTGTATCGATTTCCTTGCACCAGGTTTTTCTGTTCACCAAAATACCCTGTCATACTTTCCGTAGTCAACAAATCTCCAATACCATTTATCCCTTTTTTGGTAAATTGATTATCGGTGATCACTATTTGATCGTCCAGAACATATCCAAAATCGATAGCCTCATGATACGTGAGAAAAGGAATGATGAAAAGAATGGCTGCTTTCCACCAATTGTTTTTCCAAATTCCAACAATGAGCAAAAAAATGAAAGCAAAAATGGCTGCTAACCACCAATTTCCTATACTGAAACGAACAACAAGAAAAGAAACGATCGGAAAAATTGCTGCAATCCACCAGTTTATGACTCCAGGTTCTTCTGCATAAAAAGGAACAATTACTTTTTTTGCCTTCTTAGGAACACTTTTTGGTTTCTGCCAGGCTTGTTTTTTCGATTTTTTCTTCACCATTATTGCAATGATCTTTTGATCCTGGAGAGGATGAATTAAGACTATTCGATAATGCCTAATTTTTTCGCGCGTTCTTCCCATCGTTTACGCGCCAAAGCTTGCATATCCGTTACATTATCCGATTCGTCTACAATCTCAAGCCCAAGAATTGTCTCCATCATATCTTCCATTGTCACCAACCCCGTAATGCTTCCATATGTATCGTGAACAATGGCGATGTGTTCATTTTCTTCTGTAAGGTAGGTGAAAAATTCTTTTAACGACTTTTCCTGGTTGATCAATTTGACCTCACGTTTAATGCTCTTCAGAGGGGCGTTTTGTTTTCCTTGAAGCATTGCGTTAAGAATATCATCTTTCAGGACCAATCCGGTAACAGAATCCGGAGAAGAATCAAAAACCGGAATTCTGGAAAATCGCATGGGCTGATAATTATCATAATAATCTTGCAAAGATGAGTTTTCATCCACAATTTGCATTACAGTTCGAGGAGTCATGATATCCTGAACTTTCAATGTATCCATTCCCAATAAATTGGTAATAATGGATGATTCGGCTTCTTCCAGTGCACCACTGCTTTTACCAACATCTGCAAGTGCCAAGAAATCCGTTCTGGTAAGTACCCCTTTGCCTTTGTCTTTTTTGAAACTTTTGGTAATCCATTGCGACACCCAAATTAAAGGAGCTAGTATACGAAGTAAAATAGATAACGATCGTACCGTAAATGGAGCAAGGCTTTTCCAATTATTCGCACCTATGGTTTTAGGTATTATTTCAGATAGAAATAGGATGGCCAATGTCATTAGGATGGCTACTAAAGATTCATAACTGAGTATACCAGCGATCGGTTCTTTGCCCGCAAACATAGTTGCCGCCATGGCTCCCACTCCTATTGCACCTACTGTATGAGCAATCGTATTAAGCGTTAGGATGGCAGATAGTGGTCTATCAATATCTTCTTTGAAACGCTGCAAAGCCTTTCCAATTCCAGAGCCCTTATTAAGTTCGGTATTGACAAAAGTCGGCGTTATACTGAGTAATACCGCCTCCCAAATTGAACATAAAAATGAAAATATAATTGATACTAGTGCAAATAATAACAGTCCCATTGCACAAAGAAACGAAGTATTCTTATTCTATTAAGTCTAAACAGTAAAAAATACAGGCTAAAAACATTCCAAAGAAATAAATAATTAAGATCATTATAAAATTACTAGGGCAAACGCACCAAATCGAAATAGTGAAAAATCCAATTTGAAAACCTGATACTTACAAATATGAATATTTATCTATTTAAAAAATCATATTTGTAGAATGCTGATTATCAGTATTCAAAAATTTTGATACGTTGGCACTATAAAATTACATTTATCACATATCAAGATGAAAGATTGTTTATTTTTGAAGATCTTGTAAATCGATTACCCCCTAGATTCGAAAACAATATGCACATGAAACAGCAAATTAAATACCCTGTCTTTTTCCTATTATTCCTTTTTTTATGGTCTTGCAAAGGTGATCAACCCGTCGTAGAAACGGATACTGTCTTAGATATCTCGATCCGTCGAGAACCCAAAATGATCAACCCTTATCTGAACCCCACGGCCTTGGCTCGGGAGGTATATCAATATATATTTCTTCCGATGGCGGATTTCGATCCAAAAACCTACAAACTTAGGCCTATTCTGATCAAATCCATACCCGAAGGAGAAACCATTGAAGAAGGACCCTACAAGGGAGGAACAAAGTATACAATTGAATTTAAAGAAGAGGCGAAATGGGATAATGGAAGCCCGGTTACCGCCAAAGATTATCTCTTTTCGATGAAAGCGATCAAGCATCCAGGCACCAATGCAGGGAGTTATAGATCTTATTTAAGGTGGATCAGTGATATAGAGATTGATCCGGAAAACGATAGAAAAGCCACCATCTATTTCAAAGATTACTACATTTTAGCAAAAGAGTTGGCAGTCACGATGCAGGTATATCCGAAATATGTTTATGATCCTACAAATGCATTGGATGAAGTATCATTGACGGATATAAGCGGCCCTAATGCGGCAGAAATTATTAAAGCCAATCCAAAATTGAAAGACTTTGCCACTGAATTCAACAGTGTAAAATTTACACGAGAAACTGTCTCTAATTCCGGCCCTTACACCTTGAAAGACTGGATTTCAAACCAAACGATTATTTTGGAGAAAAAAGAGAACTACTGGGCGGGAGAAACCGATAATCCTTACCTGCAAGCCTATCCCGAAAAAATTGTCTTCCACATCATTCCGGATGAAACTTCTGCAATCACCCAACTCAAAGAAGGCAACATAGACTTGATGATGAATGTTACTTCTGCAGCTTATCTCGATCTCAAAGACAACGAAGTCTATGGCAATCAATTTCAGTATTTGACACAGGAATTAATGCGATTTTACTACATCGCCATCAATAACAGTAAGCCAGAATTATCCGATCCAGATGTTCGGCGCGCATTGGCTAAATTAAATGATATTCCAAAACTTATTGAAGTACTAGAGGATGGTCTGGGCAATCAAACCGTTGGAATCTTCAACAGCAAAAAAGAATATTATAATGATGCTCTAAAACCGATAGAATTAGATATAGAAGGCGCTAAAAATATCTTTAAAGAAGAGGGCTGGGCCGATACCAACAACGATGGCACGATTGACAAGGTACTCAATGGCAACCGGGTGGAGATGGAATTAGATATTCATATTACAGGTACAGAGTTGAGTAAAAATGTTGCTCTTTTGCTACAAGAAAATGCTCAAAAAGCAGGAGTGAAAATCAATATTATTACTAAAAAGTTTGTTGATATCCAAAGAGATAATATTAAAACAAGAGACTATGACCTCGTACCCCTTGTCTTAGGCCAGGACTTGGCCTTAGACGATCCATACAGCAAATGGCACAGCGATAATGACGACCCCACCCGGGCCAATGATGTAAGTTATAATTCGGACAAGGCGGATGCTTTGATTGACAATATCCGCTCCGCTCGCGATGATGAAAGTCGTAATAAATATTACATGGAATTGCAAGAAGTGATGTATGAGGAACAACCGGTGATCTTCCTCTACAATCCAGTCGTGCGTATAATTTTAAGCAATACATGGCAGGGTGAAAGCACATTGAAACGTCCCGGCTACCAGGGGAATACATTTAGGGCTAAGTAGAAATTTTCTTTTTATTAAAAAAGGTGCATTTAGATGTCACAAAATGAACATTCTTCAGTTCTAGGAAAAAATCTTTGCCTGAAATGTTTGGATAAAGCGTGGTATTATTTATGGTATTTTTCATATTTAAAAATTACTCTTTGATACACATTGAAATTTTTCCAATACGAGTTTTTTCCGTATATAATTGCTTAAGCTCCATAGAAATATCCATAATCTTATTGGTGACATTCTGAAAAACTAGTTGTATAATATTGATTTTCAAGACTTAACACCAGATAATTATGGTCTAATTGCTGCTGCTGTTACTGGAAAAATTAAAAATTACTCTTTACCTTTAAGGCAAAATAAAGATTTATCACCCAATTATTAACACCCAATACCTAAATCATGATTACTGAATGCTAACACCATTACTTTTTTAAAAATAGTAGACAAATAGAACTTGGTATATCGGGTTCATACTTCGTTTGCTAAAAATTTAGATAGGTATCCTATTGAGTAGAAATTTCAAATCAACTTGAAAGAATATCCATCTAGAATTAACATCTCTTTTTCCAATTAGCTGATTTACGATAACCGCAAATCAGACCTAAACCAATTTAATATGAAGACACTTCGTACTGTATTTCTCATTTTTAATTTTCTTTTTCTCAATATCTTGCTTGTGGATGCACAGTCCCGGAATAAAGCTTCTATGCCTTATGACATTGTTTTTATAGGATACGACAATGATATCGGCGGCATAAATTCTGAAAAGATTGGCTTACTCACTATGACCGAAATCAATCAGGGTTATACATTCGGGTTGATAAACAAAGTTTACAGCTCCGGAAAATGGGAAGCCGCCAATAATGACGAGCTGGTTCAAACTTCATTTAAGCTAAAATCTGGTGTTGCCTTCAAAAAAGGAACCTTACTGGAAATCAAAAATCTCAATGGTCAGATATATGTGTATTCCGACAACACTGATGTATCCGGTGATTTTGAAATTTCCGGACTAAAGGATTCATCCTATCGATTTTTAAAAACTACCGGGAGCTATCTATCTCTCCATAGTGGATATTTCCTAACCAGTCAAAGAGAAATTTTATTAGGAACCGTATTAGACATCATATCGGTGGGAATTTCAAGACAATCCATGTTGAGTGTCGATCTAGGAACCAGTCTGGATGATAAAGACACATTTACCACAGATGATCCAAACGATGGCGGTGGAAACATTGATATATCCAATTGCCGATTATGCGACTTGCTTTTAATCATTTTGGATCCGGATAATTGGGAGTTTGCACCAGGCACGTCACAAGATGATGTGGATTTAAGTGATTTTAATCTCGAAGAATGTGCCGAAGTCGATTGCGAAGGTATTCTTTCCATTGACACATTAAAGAACGAATTGATTATGACCCAATCCCCATGTGGTAGGGAAATTATGACCTATCAATGGCAGAAATGGGTTAATGGAATGTTTGTGACCATAGATCAAGGCAATGGACCTCTAGTGCCACCTTATGATCTAAGTAAAGAGGAATGCTCAAATCAGACCTATCGTCTAATTGTAATTTGTGAAAATGGGTGTGAATACGAAGAGGTGAAAGAAATAAAATGTACGCCAGAATGCGAAATGTCGTTTTCTGTAGATGTTGACAGTTGCACACTTACCGCTATAGTAGTAGGATGTGCTAATCCGAAATTCAATTGGTGGCACGTAGAATCTGGAGCTTCCGTAGGTGATGAAGCCTCAATTACCGCGGACAAAGACGGAAATTACTATGTAGTAGTTTCTGGATGTGATGGTTGCGAGCCAGATCCATCTGATTATTTCTACATGAAAGGGTGTAAAAGCTGTGACTGTTCTCAAGCAGGACTTGTTGACAGTTGCGTCATCTACTTTGATACGATTGGATGTGTAGGTTATTTTGAACTATGGGAATACTCTCCCGACAATACCAATTGGGAAGTGGTCAATTTTCAAGGCAATGTGTATGAACCAGAACATGATGGTTATTACAGAAGAACGTTGAGTGAAGAAGGTTGTGAAGATGTAGCGACCACAGTAATGGCTGAATGCGTCTTGACCTGCCAGGATTTTACGGCAACACCAGATATCAATGAAGATTGTCAGATCGAAATCGATTATGAGGGTTGTATGGATATCGTTGAAATTCAAATTAGCTATTCAACGGGCAATTCCGTGGGTGAATGTGATTCAAGTCAGAGTTATGAGCAGGGTGGTGGTTTTGTGGTAAATGATATCACCAGCGGCCTTAGCGGTACAATTATAATAGAACCAGAATTTGAAAACACCTGTTATTTGATCACTTTGACTTGCTCAAATGGGTGTGAAATAGAGGTGTATGTATGGAATGGTCAATGCTGTCAAGGAAATCTTGCCATTGAAGATATTGATTGCGAAATCCACGTTTCAGGACTTCCATGCACAGGCACATTTGCGTATACCTGGAGTATTGATGGTGTGCCTCAGCCAGAGAATTCGGGACAAAGTATTCCACCATTAATTCCGACCGTCAATGGAGATTATGAATTAGAAGTAATCTGTCCGGATAGCTGCGTTTATTATAGCAACGAAATAGAAATTGAATGCGTAGATCCACCCTGTGATTCACAAGTACAAATCATACCGGATGAATGTATCCTTACCGCCTCTGTAACCAATTGTCCCAATGCCCTCTTTCAATGGCAAATTGATCTGGGGAATGGTTTTGAGGACATTCCAGGAGAAACTGAGCAAACGTATACCGCTACATCGAATGACCCTCTTAAAGTGATCGTCACCAATTGTGAAAACTGTGAAAACGAAGAGGTTTCTTTTGAGTACACGCCCGTGAACTGTGATGATATGTGTGATTGTGACACGAATGTTTGGGTGGATGCAAATTGTGTGTTGCAAAGTTCAGATACCGATTGTCAGAATGTATGGTGGTCTAGTTGGTGGAAATCAGATGACGGAGGGATTACGTGGTACAATTTTCCTGAAAGTGCATGGCAATCAAGTTTTGTCCCTCCTTCTAATGGACTTTATAAAAAGTTACTTGAACTTGATCCCAGCGCTGGATGTCCAAATGTAGAGGACGAAGTTAATGTAGAATGCCTCCAGGAGTGCGATGACGTTATTATAATCTTCCCTCAAATTACGAATGACTGTCACTTAAAAGCCAGCTGGAAAGGATGTTTTGATTTGGACGAAAATGATATAGGTTGGTATTTCACCAATAATGCAGATTGCCCTTCTGACAATGGCATTACATTTCCTACCACGCTGCCCTATCAAGACAGCATTTTCCAATATGAAATTAATCTTTTTGACGGTACAGGTTTTCTCACGGTAGTCCCAGAGCAGGGGCCCGGGTGTTATTTCTTTAATATGAAGTGTGGAGGTTGTGAGGTCATCCAAACCTGGATTGATTGGGATTATTGTTGTGTGGAATGTACTCCAGAATTTATCTTGACCGAAGATTGTTTGATTGAGTTCGATTCTGAAAGTGATGAAAACTGTTTTAATAATCTTATATCAAATGGATATACGGCTCATTATTATTACGCTTCTACCGAAATGTCATTCGTCGAAATTACGGCGGCGCAATATTATACACCTACAACTTCAGGATGGTACAAAGTCCAATTGGTTAATCCCAATTGTGCTACAATAGAAACCTCAGTAATTTTTGCAGATGACTCCTGTCCGTTTAATGGACAAGTTAGCTATGATTGCGATACTGGTATTAGTTTTAATATGACATCTGGTACTGCTCCATACACATATGCCTGGGGCTATGATCCGGATTATCCAAGTCTTAATGGAACACCTATACAAGAAGGTGATCTACTTCCTTACAATGAATTCATGCCGATTATTGCTACAGATGCCAATGGATTGACCTTTCAGCTTAGTTTGTCAATCGAGTGCCTATGCTGGGGTAGTAATTCCGTTGATGTTGGAAACCATCCGAGAGTATTTTCTTGGAACATAACTCAAAATGGTAATTCTTATCAGTATTTCGGTGATTGGTCTGATGATCCAATTTGTAATTCCCCACAAAGCTTAGAAGATTTAGAAAATAATATAAAATCAGTAATATCTAACATCTGTATTTCAAGTTTTGACCCATTTGTGAATGTTTATGAATTAAATAATAACAAACTTGGCTTTTGGATTAATATGGATCAATACTGTGGATTTGAATCACTAGAACTCGTAGTCGTGGATTGCATAAGTAATAATCGTAATTATGCAACTTCTTCCTTTAGTTGTAGTGAATATGAATTCAAAACTACATCTATTACTTCACATTCTGGGCCAAACAATAAATCACTTAGTATTTATCCCAATCCTACTCAGAACAGTTTCACCTTGAAAACTTCTCCCGTAGCCAATGAATATGTAACGATAAAAATCTACACTATTCAAGGCCAATTGGTAAAAACAAAAAAGGTACGCACCAGATCCGACCATGAATATCAAATGGACAGTTCGACTTTGGAAAGCGGAATTTACCTCGTGGGTGTCGAATCCGGAAATGTAGTCATCGGCTATGAGAAATTAATCATTATTCACTAATCAATTACCCCAATCAAAAATAGATCATGATGAAAAAGTTAATATATATATCACTACTTTTCCTTACGCCATTTATAATTCAAGGACAAGCTTCCAATTTTCTGACCAATGATTATGTGTTGCCTCCTCCAGAAGCAACGTCGTTTATGAAATTTGTTGGTCAACCGGTAGATTACTTTACTGGATCTGTTCCGATCAATATCCCCATTCATACGATCAATGAAGGGAGTCTTTCCGTACCGATAACTCTTTCATATCATACAGGTGGTGTCAGAGTTGATGAAATTGCAGGGTGGACCGGGATCAATTGGAATTTAAGTGTTGGAGGGAATCTTTCGAGGACCGTTAGAGGTTTACCGGATGAATTAGAAAATTCGGCAAAGGGTTATCAAATATCAGGTAATATACTCGCCAATAATGGTGGAATAGATGGAGTTAGTTCGGGAGATATTGTCAATGGATACTTTGACACAGAAGCGGATATTTTTTCCTTCTCTGCAGGTGGCTACTCTGGGAAATTTTATTTTGACAGGAACGGAAACGTAGTTATGACAAAAGGAGAGTCAATAACAGTTGTACCTTCAAAGGAATTTCAATCTTATCTTTGGAATAAATTTGTTCTTACGACTCCAGATGGAAATAGATATTACTTTGGAGTTTATCAAGGAAGAAAAGCTTATGAAACACAATGGACAACCGATAATTTCGATGAAGATATACAATTAGGAGGCCAATCTACCACTCCCGTTTTTCATCTTTTGGCGATAGAGAACCACTCCGGCGATTTTAAGATAGAATACTTTTACGATCTCGAATCGTATAAATATCCTCAAAAGAAAACTTGTACCTATCAAGCAGGAACATTATCTAATTCTTGCTCAACTTCATCAATTGACCCATCTCCTTGTAATTCAGGTGATACAAATGACTATTTCATTCAACACATTGAAGGATATAAATTAACTAAAATCCTTACTCAATCGGAAGAGGTAAATTTCTTTTCTGTAACGTATAGAGAAGATTTAGAGATACCTTATGGAGGCACATCTGGAGACGGTGCAGATTATCTTCAGAGAATCTCCATAAATAACGATGTCATAAAAGACGTAACCTTCTCTTATTCTTATTTTAAAGATGGCAGCAGTACCAAATCGTATCACAAGCGCTTGCGACTTGACTCCTTAGTCGAATCAAGTGGCGGTAATTCTTTACCACCATACAAATTTGAATATTTTTCGGATTTTTTACCAAATCGATTTAGCAATAGTATAGATCACTGGGGATTTTATAACGGCCAAGTCAATAATTATCAATACAACATCCCTGAAACTACCATAACTTATAATGGTAACGAAATTACATTTGGTCAGTCAAATAGAAAAGCATACTCAGAACATGTAAATACAGGAATGTTGACGAAAGTGACTTATCCTACAGGGGGCACTCGATCTTTTGATTATGAAAACCACACTACCTTTACCAACTCAGAGACAAGTCAACAAGAGTTTCATATTAAAGATTGTGGTGATGAACTGGATCCATTGACCGCTAATATTTGTGAATCATCCAGCACGGGATCCAGTATCGTAAGAGCTTTTAAACAGAATGAAATTGAAACTGGATATATAGATGTTATGGTAGCTTTTGTCAATCCCGGCATTCAAGGAGATCCAGGACAGACAGAATTTGAATTGCAGGGTATTTTAGAGTTAAAACCCCCTTCCGGATCATCCATATATGACTATACCTATTTAACCGTTCCCCAAGCATCTTTATCCATTAATGAAACAAAAAAAGTAAAATTAAATGATCTCTCAGGAATTCAAGCCGATATTGATTATATCGTTTCCATAAAAATCGAAACCACCGATCCAAATGAAGATGAAGAAGGATGGGCAAGTGCGACCTATTTTACCTATCCCCTTCTCAATGAAATTGTGGGAGGAGCTAGAATTCAAAAAATAACAACGAATGATGGATATTCCGAATATGAAAGAATCTTCGAATACAATGATAAAAGTGGTTTATCTAGTGGAATTCTTTACCAGAAACCAGTTTATGGAAATAATTACACGGGGTCAAGTGGTTCGTTGGGATGGTCTGTAAATACGTGGAGCGATGCCGTTTTGTTTCCTTTCAATTCCTATTCAGGTAGTTACATAGGCTATGGTGAAGTGGTGGAAAAAACACAGAACAATGGTAAAATAAATAGGAAATATCATGCACTTCAAAATCAAACTCTGCAATGGCCTTTGATACCTACACAGCCTAAAGCGCTAAATGGAAAAATAAAATCCTCCCAAATGATAAATGAAGTGGGATATACGGTTGCGTATACAACTAATCTATATGGAGGGGCATCGCTTCCTCAAGAACAAGACGACATTTGGGATATGTATGCCATTGAAAAACTAGGTCCTTTTCCAGATTGCAATGGATCTCAAGCTGGATTTGTTCCACTCCATTCAGGTTATGATCCTATTCAAATAAAAAACGTTATCAAAAAATCGATTTCAAACCAAGATAATGTTGAAACTACAACCGATTATTCATACGATTTGGAAGCAAATCATTTGTATCCAATTGCAGTCAAGACCTGCGACTTAGAAAAAAACTGCTATACCCAAAAATCCAGATATTTAGATGATTACACCTTAAGTCTTACGGCACAGAATTATTTTGATGCCAATAATATGTATTTCCCTGCTTGGGAAACCAAGAAAATCAAAGGAGAAGCTTCGAGCAATACTGAGATTTCAGGCTCCAGGACAAGATGGTCGAATTTTGGGGGTAATAACTATCGACCCTATCTTTTTCAAACCTTAAATGCTGATGGCTCATGGAAAGAAATGGCGAGAATCACCCAATACAATACCGATGGATTTCCCGAAACAATGACCCGAAGAGATAAAGCGCATGAAATCTCATTAAGCTGGAGAAGTGGAAGTCAATTTGGACTCCTAGATAATATTACAGAACATCAGCGTGTAATTCAATACGATTATGAAGGTGGGCGTAAACTAAAATCTATTTTAGATAACAATGCAATTGAATCTACGTTTGACTATGATAATTTTAACCGCTTGGATGTCGCGACGTCAAATAATGGCAGAATAAGCGTTGATTATGACTATACGTATGGTTTGGCCTATGGAAATGAAAATATAATTTCCTCAACACCGAGCTATTTGGATGGTACAGCAAGTCAAACGGTGAATAAAATATTTGATGGTTTAGGACGACCGAAAGAAGAGCGAAGGCTTGCGTATACCCAATCGGGTTCGGATTTTATTTTGTCAAGAACTTATAATGAATTGGGGAATATTATATCCAGTACAGATCCTGCGAGTGGAGGAACAACGACCTTTGAATTGGAACATTCTCCTTTGAATCGAGTCCTTGAGACAAATCCTCCGGGATCAGATCAGCCTATTGTCAATGCTTATGGTTCGAATACCCTAAATATTGGTGGATATTCTGCTAATACTCTGTACAAATCCTCTATCACAGATGAAAATGGAAATACATCTGTGACCTATACGGACATTTTTGGAAGACAAATCGCCACCGTAATCGACGAAGGTGGATTGAATTTAATGACAACGTATACATACAATGACAGAGATCAGGTATTGACCATCCAACCCCCCTCTGGTGATCCTTATGTTTATACTTACTATACGGATGGATTGTTAAAGTCGAAAACTGTTCCAGACAAAGGAACTACAACCTATACGTATAATCAGTACGATCAGATAGAAAAAGAAGAACTTCCAAATGGGAAGAAGTTAGAATACGTTTATCATAATGACTATAATTCTTTCCTAGAAGCGGTAAAGTTGGACGGTCAAACCATAAAATCATATGAACCGGATGATCCTACTTTGGTGAAAGAATGGGTCAAAGAAGAATCTCTTGCTATACATTCGGCTGCTGGCATCGAGCTTGACGGTCATGTTACGGAATACCTAGACTTTGATTACAACTTTGGACGACCAAGACGAATTGATGTATCCACACTTGATGGATCCACATCCACCATCTTGGAATACGATAATCCTGGAAATATTACTTTTTCTGAAACCACCATTTCCGGACCCGATGGAATAGGTAGAGTTGTGACCAACGAACCGACGTATCACAAAGGAATGCGACAAGTATCTAATCCTTTTGAAGTGGATGGATTGAAAATGGGGGTAGAAAGTATGAGTTATAATGACAACGATTGGCTTACGCAAAAAATGCTCACCAATGCCATTCAAACCATTGATTATCAATACAATACGCGAGGCTGGTTGACAAATATAAACAGTATCGAAAGTACTTATATCACGGGAGACCCTTGTAACGATGATATAACCCCAACGGATGAAATCGATTGTGACAAACTAATCAATGTGGTTCAGACCTTTATGATCTACTATAATTGTTTGAAATTATCCAGTGACGAACCTACGTCTTTGAAAATCAAAAAAACCACTCAGTATTTTGAAGGATCGGTTATTGCCAACGGTGTTACGACCAATGAATTTGACATATCAATTGGCGGAGGAATAATCTCACCGAATAACTCTTTCTCAGATTCTATTTCATTTACATTGAACGGTCCTTTGGACAATGATGATTTTGTAATTGCATTTGTAGAGTTATTGATCGATTGCATCAACAACAATCCGCAAATGTTGGACGAAATAAATGCTGCACTTTTGGCTATTATAGGCACAAACGGAGAAATTGCCGGTGATATAGATACCGAAAATGGAGAAACCATATTTAATTCTAACGAAGACGTATTCGGAATGGAAATCCATTATTCCGACGGCAATAGCGAATTATCCGCCATTCCGCAGTACAATGGAAATATCTCATGGATGGAGTGGAGAGCCAAAAGCGACCAAAGACATGCATATGGTTTCCAATACGATGGGGCGAACCGATTGCTAATTGCCAATTATGGAGAAGATGACATTCATACCGAAGAATGTGAAATCGTACAAACGGACAAATACACTGTAAGAATCACCGAGTATGATGCCTTGGGTAATATCAAAAATCTAATACGACAAGGGTTAAAAGACCCGTATGCTGAAATACCCGAGTATGGTACAATTGATATGCTGCATTATGACTATGACCCGAATAGCAGTAGTCTATTAACGGCTATTGAAGAAACGTCT
>JBCCVV010000027.1:0-41845 GCA_039194925.1 Bacteroidota bacterium | reverse complement strand
TGATATTTGATCACTATCTCTTCTCCACACTTTTAATAGACCATAACCAGTTTCAAACTTTTTTATATCATTATTATGTGTGGAATACATATTATTCATAACTAAAAATGATTGTTTCACACTCTTGCTTTCTAAAAGACTTTCACATAAATTTAAAATATCATTATTCGAAATTTGGCCTCTGACTAGTGTGGTATTAAAAATAAAAGCAATTGTTACCGCTAAAATTGATTCTGGCTTAAAATCAGGTTTTTCTACGATTATTCTAGACAAAAATGGAATAATAAAATTCTTTCTTTTTATTTCATTCCTAAGGTTTGTAACTATCAATAAAGTAATATATGAATTAGGAGCTGTGGATAATGCTACTGCTATAGCCAGTTCATCAGGCATAGAAATTAGCATATTTAAATCCGAAGGTATTTTTGGAAGTCTTACTATGTAATTAGCTGTTAAAAACTCTTGTAAAGATCTGTGAGCAAATTGATATTTTTCAAAACCCGATCTAACTATTAATCCAGTATGACTCTCAATTTCGGAAATAACTTGCAACATGGAGCTATTATTATTAGGGAGATCAAATGAGGAGTACAATCTGTCATAGCAAATTGATAATACCGAGGAATCAAATGTTGTCCTTTTAAACTCAGAGGTCAAAATAAATGATAGATTCGATATAAATTCCATTTTCCTATCGATTGTAAAATCAGCATAAATGGAACTCCTATCTATCATTCTCTGCTTATCCCAATCTTCTAAAAGTAACTTAACAACCTTTCGGTAAATCGTCTTTGGTTTTTTAGGGATCTCTTGATAACGCATAAATAAAGCGCATAGATGAGCAAGAGTAAGAGGTCTTAAAACTGTATCGTAATAAGGATAATTCCTAATTTGATCTTGCATTTTTCTTGCCTTCTCTTCATCACCAAGCCATTTAAGAATGAATTCTTCAATTTGTTCCACACTTAACGGACTAATCTCATATTTTACCGAATTTTGTAAGTTCCCGATAAAATCTCCAGTTCTAGAAGTTAAAATAAAGTTAGTTTTAGACAATGAAGCTGACATGAAATTCAATTCCTTTAAGAAATATTTCTTTGCCGTTGAATTAGAAATCTCATCAAAACCATCAAAAATTATAAGAGTGTTTAAACTGTCAACAAACTGAATAATAACACGTCTCAAAAATTGATAATTAAAATCAAAATTATGAGTAAACGTTGATAAACCTTGAAAATTGATATTGATTCCAAAATATTCAACTAAGATTTTGTATATCATTAACTTACTCGAGTATTTGGTACTTTCATTGTAGCTAAAATCTCGAAACTTAATGACAATAGGAAAAAAGTATTTTTTGGTTTGATAATCTTCACTTATGCACTTTTGATTTATGTACTTCATCAAAGTGGTTTTTCCTGCACCAGGTTCTCCCAGAATAATAATATTGTGCTCAATATTATTTATAAGTTCTTGGAATGGTATTTTTTTTGATGTTTCATTTTCTAATAGGTTTGATTTAGGAGTCAACATTAAATCCAAATAAACGAATGTATCAAATAATGATTTTGGTTTATTTAGATCTTCAAATGAGATTGTGCTGGACCAATCAAATGCATTATCAATATTGAATATGACTTGATCGATTATTCTATTTTCATCACCTCCAATTTCAATAATATTCAAAATCGGTTCTTCTGGTTTTAAAGGTTCTCTCAAATCAGTTTCAATTAACGTTTCTCCTTTTCTAACTTGTCGATCGTATCTTTTTAGTTTTTTTTCATAAGCATGAAGATCTTTTTTGAATTGGGATAACTCTTTTTTATAAACCTTAGTGGCAATATTATGTTCTTCTATTATTGCCTTATTATGAATTTTAGTTCGTTTTAATAATTCCTTGAAACTTTTATTCCAAATGTTATGAAGTACGTATTCTGCTACGATACCTTTGAGATCTATGCCTTTAAAATGATTAAAAAAATCCTCCATATATTTTTGATGATTTATTCTCACTAAAGATATAGTATAATGAATAAAAATTCATAATAATCACTTTTGATTATCAATTGGTCTATCTATAAATTTTTTTTTTAATATTTAACGTATTCCTTGCTGACTAAGCCATTCGTGATACTTCCTTGCATTCTGCGCGTGTCCGCGATTGGTTTTCGCGAAAGCATGCTGGGTACCATAGCCTGGCTTGGCACACATGAATATATAATCGTGCTCTTCAGGATTCAAGACAGCATCAATGGATTCTATCGATGGCATATAGATTGGGCCCGGCGGCAACCCATTGTATAGATACGTATTGTACGGCGAGTCGTACTTCAAATGCTTATTTAACACTCTTCGAATACCAAAATCACCATTGGCAAAAACCACTGTAGGATCCGCTTGAAGAGGAATACCTCGTTCAATCCGATTCAAGTATAGTCCGGCTATTATAGGACGCTCGGGACCGTACTGTGACTCTTTTTCGACAATACTCGCCAAGGTATATACTTCTGCAGGGCTCATATTTAATTGCTCTGCTTTAGATCTACGATCATTTTTATTCCAAAATGCATCATGTTCTTTTAGCAACCGATTGGCGAGATTTTCAGCATTCATATCCCAATACATTTCGTAGGTATTCGGAATAAACATAGTCAGCATAGTTTCTTTACTGAACCCCAAATCATCTTGAACGACAGGATCGAGAAAGTAACCAGCCAACTCCGAGGAATCCAAACTAATCGTTGCAGAAAGAGGCCCCATCAATTCTTCAACGGTGCGCACATTGTTAAACGTGATTTTCACGGGTTTTTGAACTCCTGATCGAAGTTTCGAAATCAACTCTTTGTTGTTCCATCCTTTTTTAAGCTCAAAATTTCCCGATGGCACCTCCTCTCGCTGATAGTTCATCCATTCGGATACGCGTCGAAAAGAGGTTTCATCCGTCAAGACATTTGCCTCCTTCAGAATTTGAACCACATCATCAAAACTTGAATTCTTGGGTATTTGAATAGTTACTATATCTTCATTAAATGCAGTATTGGGGGAGAATATAATACCATACGCCCAATACACTCCAAAACCTCCCAGAACCAGTGCTAACAAAAAGAGATAAAAAAGTTTTTTGAGCATGTCGTTAATATTGTTCTTTCTCTCCGGGAAAATCAACAGCTTTCACATCAGCTATATAATGTTCAACGGCTCCTTTTATGGTATCAAAAAGCTCCAAATATCTTCTCAGGAATCGAGGATGGAAATCTTTGGTAATTCCCAGTAAATCATGAGATACAAGAACTTGACCATCGCAATTTGGTCCTGCTCCAATACCAATGGTGGGGATAGTAAGCGATTCACTTACTTTCTTGGCCAATTTGGCGGGTATTTTTTCCAAAACGATTCCAAAGCAACCAATATCTTCCAGTAGTTTAGAATCTTCAATCAGCTTTTTGGCCTCTTCTTCTTCCTTTGCCCGTACGGTATACGTTCCAAACTTATATATGCTTTGCGGTGTAAGTCCCAGGTGCCCCATCACGGGTATACCTGCTGATAAGATCCTTTTGATCGAATCTTTTACCTCAGCTCCGCCTTCCAGTTTTACCGAATGCGCACCAGCCTCTTTCATAATCCGAATTGCAGATTTGAGCGCCATCTTGCTGTCTCCTTGATAGGTGCCAAATGGCAGATCCACTACCACCAAGGCTCTATTCACCGCTCGAATCACAGATTGTGCATGATAGATCATTTGGTCCAGCGTAATCGGCAGGGTAGTCTCATGTCCGGCCATTACATTGGAAGCCGAGTCTCCCACCAACAGGATGTCAATCCCTGCCGCATCGAATATTTTGGCCATGCTGTAATCATAAGCCGTTAGCATGGCGATTTTTTCATTCTGGGCCTTCATTCTCCCCAAAACGTGGGTCGTGATTTTTTTAATCTCTTTTTTAGCGGTAGACATATAAGCTTAACAATTTGAAAACTGCAATTTAGGAATCTATTTGTAGATTGCAGCACATTTAAAGTCAAGATTATCTTATAATTTGTTGGTAGTTAGACTAAAGAAAACGATTTCTATGTGTTTACTTAAATATAATTTGATGCGCAATGCTTTTTTCTTTGGAATGAGTCTTATAATCCTATTATTCAGCATGAAGGCATGTACCAATAAACCCGTTGTTATGAATCAAGACATTGATATTCAAGGCCATAGAGGTTGTCGTGGACTAAAACCCGAAAACACCATCACCGCATTTAAAGAAGCTGTTGATATAGGAGTCAAAACATTGGAATTGGATGTGGTGGTAAATAAGTACAATGATGTTATTATCAGCCATGAACCATTTTTCAATCATGAGATTTCTACCGGGCCAAAGGGAGAAGAGATTACCGAAGAAAATGAAAAGGAACACAACATGTACCAAATGTCATTGGAGGAAATCCAATCGTATGATGTTGGCATGAAATCGCATCCCAGATTTCCCATTCAAAAGAAGATGACAGTCGCCAAACCAACATTAAAAGAGATGGTAACAGAAATCGAAGCGTATGTTAGATCTGAAAATCACGCACTCCCGGAATACAACATCGAAATTAAGAGAGTGCCTGAAAATGATAGCATTTTTCATCCAAAAATGAAGGATTTTGCTGATGCAGTGTGTCAGGAAATCATCGATTTGGGTATTGCAAAACGGACTACAGTACAATGTTTTGATATAGAATCCTTGCAATATGTTAAAAAAGCCTATCCAGAATTCAGATTGGTACTATTGATTATGAATATGAAACCCTTTCAAGAAAACATAAAAGAACTTGGATTCAAACCTTGGGCATATTCTCCATATTTCAAATTGGTTTCTGAAGAATTAATTGCGTATGGTGAAAAAGAAAATATCCAAATCATTCCGTGGACTGTCAATGATGAACAGGATATTGTTGAGATGTTGAAATTGGGTGTTGACGGTATTATCAGTGATTATCCGGATAGAGTAGTAGAAATAGTATCTTCCTATACACCTCCTAAAAAATAGCATTAACCTTTTCAAAAATCTTTTTTGGACCAATAATTCCTACAAATACTACTTTTCATTCGTTTCAAAAACATAGAATAGATTGTAGATATTTTGGAAATTGGAGAGATTGGAAAGATTGTTTGAATTTTATCTATTGGAAATCTTTTATAGGGTATAACAAAGATACTCGTAACAAATCTCTGGCGACAGAATCTGAGGTGAAATAATTATTTTTTGGAAAAATTAAATAAGCAGATCAAGAAGTTTTTATTCATATTATCATTTGCATTGATATTGCTTTTTTTGGGATGTTCCGAAAATGACAAGTTAGGTTTTGATAATATACCGGGTGCTCATGAAGGCCCGGATATTGAAATCCCTACGGTGATCCCGACTGGAGAAGAAGCCTATTTGAACGAAGATTCCGACTATATCTTTGATCAAGACCGTCTGCATACCTTTCATCTTCATATCGCCAATTCTGCCTTGTATAGGATAAACTCCAACCCCTCTGCTGAAGAATATGTAGAAGCCATGATGATTTTTGATGGAGACACAATCAGTCCGATCGGGGTTCGGTACAAAGGCTCCATTGGTGCATTTGTGAATTGTCTTTCGGGTAACGACTGGACAAATCCAACAGGTCATAAAACATGTACCAAGTTGTCCATGAAAGTAAAAATTAACTGGGAGGGTAGAGAAGAGAAGTTTTTCAAGTTGCGAAAGTTACAATTTCACTCTCAAAACAATGACGATTCTCAAATGCATGAACGTCTTGGATATTGGCTTTTTCGAGAAATGGGAGTCCCTGCGCCTAGATCAGTCCATGCCAGACTTATGATAAATGGTTCGTATGTGGGTCTGTTCGCTCTCACGGAACAAATAGACGGAAGGTTTGCCAAATATCATTTTAAGGATGATGATGGAAATATGTACAAAGAGATTTGGCCTTTATCTATGGAAGGCGTTCCTTATAGCGTCAACGAATACATCCAGGCCCTAAAAACTAATGAAGACTCAAATCCTTCGGTTGATCTTATTAGAGGATTGGGACAAGAGATCATAAATACGAATTCCCTGAATCAGAGAAAAAGCATAGTAGAGAAATATATGGATATTGAAGAAACGATTTCTTATGTAGTTGTGGACAGAGCTATCCGGCATGATGACGGGCCATTTCATTGGTATTGTGTAAGCGATGAGTGCACAAATCATAATTATTATTTTTACGAGGAGCCCAAAAACAAAAAACTTCATCTTATTCCTTGGGATTTGGACAATGCCTTTGAAAATATTATCTTTAATAAGAATCCTGTCACACCTATAGCGGATAAATGGGGCAATACATCCAACAATTGCAAACCATTCGCGTATGGTAGTTTTAGCCTAAGTCAATGGTCTGCCGGTTGCGACAAACTTACAGCAACCTGGGCTTCGTATGTTGACCTTTATGATCAAAAAAAGAATGAATTGACATCGGGACCAATGTCGCTTGACAAAACCAACGAAATGCTGGACCTTTGGAGCGAACAGATTCTTAATGCTACAAAAGAGGCAAGCGATTTACACTCGGATGCAGTATCTGTAGAAGACTGGAGAGCTGAATTAACTCTTTTAAAATCACAATTGGAATACGCGAGAAATCAATAACCTTAAACCTATATTCACCAATACATTCTGAAATGGTTTGATCCTTATTTTCCATAGAAAAACTATTTTTAAGGTATAGAATTCTTGTGCCCAATGAACAACTTACCTTTAGACGCCATTTTTAAAGTTTTTAAATCCTTTGTTCCCATTAATGAGCAAGAATTAAAGGTTATCGTCAAACGCGCTAGTGTAGTACACCTGCCTAAGAAAACAAAAATATTGCAGATTGGTGAAGTCTGTAATCACATGTATTTTGTTATTTCCGGGTGCTTAAGATTATATTATTTGAAGAAAAAGAATGAAGATTATATAGAGCGTAATTGTTTTTTCTTTCACGAAGGTTTGTTCTGTACAGCATTTGGAAGCTTCATGATGCAACGCCCTTCTGACCAAATCATGGAAACTATTGAGGATACGACTTGCCTTTGCATTACCTACGATGAACTAGAAGAAATCTATGAAGTGATGCCTAAAATGAATGTGGTCGTAAGGAAAATCGTTTCTGAGCGTTATGCTAATGCCCATGAAATTATTGCTTCATTTATTCTGCAATCACCCGAACAGCGTTATTTAGGTTTCATTGACAAATACCCAAAACTAGTCAATAGAATTCCGGATTATCACATCTCATCCTACTTGGGCATCACACCAAAGTCCTTTAGTCGTTTGAAAAAAAGATTATATCAAAAACAAAAAAGGTAACTTAAGTGGATTGATTTCTTAAAAATCTGTAGTTACTTTTGATTTATGTTCTGATCAGATTATTGGTATCCCCAAAGACCATTCACACTAACTTTTATGGATATAGATGAGGAAAAGGATCCGTCCTTGCCTGGCCATTCTATTAATTAATCTAAAATTTTACTTGTATGAAATTAATACATATTAAAGCCGTTTTCTTTGCCTTTGCATCGATTCTGATGTTTTCAGTGATATTTTCTAGTTGCCAAAAAAACAATTCCAATGGCGTAGAAAATCAAACCTCAATCGTAGAAAGATCTGATGATTCCGGCAATCTTCCTGATGATTATTTAGAGAACTCAAACAATCCATACAACACCGTTGGCATCGAGCATAACGATATTACACTGAACTCCGGAGCGTTAGAAGCGAATACGCTGGAAGAGATCGTTGAAATGATAAGTGCATATACCAATGAACCAGATTTAACGCTGGATCTATTCCTTGAAAATGGGGTAGATATTGACTATGAAAATAAAGCATATACTGCACAATACGAAAATGATATGTCGGATGAAGCAGTTGACTTTGTGGCTAGTTTTGCTGAAACAGCATTAAATGGAGAACTATCTTTTGAGGAGACTATGATTTATGTTATTGAATTAGAAAATGATATTGTCTTCAATTCTAATTATTCAGAATCAGATAAGGAATCTATCTTAAGCATGTTGGCCGTATTCCGGCATAGCGGAAGCATGTGGTACAACGAGCCTCCTTTGCCACAAGCCGACATGCCTAAAATCAATTGGAGAGAAGTTGCAGTCGCAGATGGTTTAGGAGCCATTGGCGGTGTTGGGTTTGGCTTGCTTGGAAGTGTAATAGGAGCAGCCGCTTATTCACTTTTTGATATCGTTGCACAAAAACTGAATTGGAGGAGAAAACTTATTTTGGGTGTTTACCATTGGTTGTTTGGATAGCTACTAAATAATAAAGATTAGCCCGGTCAACATTTCGTTGGCTTGGGCTCATCTTAATTTTGAAATGAATAATATTTACTCGGTTTTATTCACAAAAATCAGTTGACAGGGCATATTTTTAAAGTTTGATAAAAGTTTTTCGCAGAATTTAGAAACCTCAAAACTCTAAAATCGTTTTTAAGAATTATCCATTCAACAATACTTTATGCCCATACTTGATGCTTCAGATTATTCACCTCCTTTGATTTTTAAAAATGGAAATATCAATACCATTTACCCATTTCTGTTTCGTAAAAAAATAGAACCCCCATTTCGCAGAGAGCGCTTCGAAACATCTGATGAAGACTTTATAGACCTGGATTGGCTTGAAAAGGATCATGAAAAATTGGTCGTTCTTTGCCATGGGTTGGAAGGCAGCTCCGAATCACAATATATCCGGAATATATCTCGCTATCTTCATAAAAATGGCTGGGATGTGCTATGTATAAATTTTAGATCGTGCAGTGGTGAGATGAATCGTCGCTTGCAGATGTATCACTCTGGTTTCACTCGTGACGTTCACGAGGTTCTGGAGGCTTATGTTGATAAATATTCAACCTTTTCTTTGGTAGGATTCAGTCTGGGAGGAAATGTAGTTTTGAAGTACATAAGCGATGGCATTTACGAATATCCCGACAATTTAGGTTCTGTGGTGACTATGTCTGTACCTATAGATTTGTCCAAAGGTGCTCAAAAAATAGCTTCCAGATCGAATTGGGTATATGATAAACGCTTTCGGATTACCATGGAGCAAAAGATCAAGGAGAAGCACAGTTATTTCCCTGAAGAAGTTGATTTATCGCACTTGAGCAAGATCAAAAGTGTAAGGGATTTTGATGAATACTATACAGGCCCCATTCATGGTTTTGATGGTGCCGAAGATTATTATTCCAAATGCAACAGCAAGCAGTTTTTACATAATATTTCTTTGCCCACATTGTTGATCACTGCGGTAGATGATCCCTTTTTACCCGTAGAGTGTCTTCCATTTTCTATTGCTGATGAAATGGACAATTTTTACTTTATGGCGCCAAAATTTGGAGGACATGTGGGTTTCACTACATTTGGGACAAATTGCTATTGGAATGAGCATAAGACTTTACTCTTCATTAACGACCCTTCTGTTTTTGCTGACACTCACCAGCGTATCACACATCGCATGCACGTCGGATAAAGTAAAAATCTCCTCCATCATTACAGAAGTCTATGAAGTGCACGAGGGAGCAAACAACGAATATGCAAAAGGCAGGCTCAAATACATGGAAATTGAGAATTTTGAGAACGATAGAATGATCAATAAAACATTCTATAATGGTGACAATACGGTCAGAGGAAAGGAAATATTTGACTATGAAGGAGATTCCGAGCTTCCATCAGGATCCAAATATTATAACCAGTCGGGAGTTACCCTAAGCACCTATAAATTTGAATATCGTGATGCATTGAAGATTAAGTCCGAGGCATTTGAGGGTACATCAAACAACTTACTACGGATTGAAGGATTTCAATATGATGACAGTGGCCATTTGACAAGCAAAACGATCTATAACAACCTCAGTCAAAAACAAAAATCATTTGCCTTTACACATGATGCTGCTGGAAATGAAGTTCAGATGAATGTTTTGGATCAAGATGATAATCGCCTACTGACTGAATCGTACGAGATTGTTTCCAGAACTAAGGATGGAGAATGGGTAGAGAAATGGGGGTATTTGAATGATAGTACGACACCGGTTACGTTTTATCAGAAGCGGAAGGGGTGAAAGGGAGGACACGGAGATTAAATTACATGGAGGTTTTTGGAGAAGGCGCTGAGTAGCACGGAGTTTTTGGTTACACGGAGGTTCTCGGAGAAGGCGCTGAGTAGCACGGAGTTTTCTGATTACACGGAGCTTTTCGGAGAGGGCGCTGAGTAGCACAGAGATTTTTGGTTACACCGAGGTTCTTGGAGAAGGCACTGAGTAGCACGGAGTTTTTGGTTACACGGAGGTTCTCGGAGAAGGCGCTGAGTAGCACGGAGTTGTTTGGTTACACGGAGGTTCTTGGAGAAGGCGCTGAGTAGCACGGAGTTTTTGGTTACATGGAGGTTTTTGGAGAAGACGCTGAGAAGTACCGAGATTGTTTGCTTTATCTTTGTGAAACTTTCGTGAACATTGTACACTTCGCTTTAAAAAAAGTACAATAGTGCTACGGACCATTTAGATTTACAGTTCCATAAATTTCAGTAGTTCCAGTGAGGTAAAGATTCTGAAGATTATTGATGGTAGCGGTACAGGAGGAACAATACTGTTTTAACAAATCTCCATAGGCAAACAAATCAAATGGGTTGAAGGCATTGATGGTACCGTCGGCCAAGTCCAGTTCACAGTTCAAAAATAAAAATGGAAAATCGACTTCAATGCTGCCGTTATTTGTGAAAGTTCCAGACATGCACTCCAAAAAAGATGCAGCTTGTGAACCCAGATTTTGGTACGACAAGAAGGCACTATAATCAAATGGGCAGTCCAGGCCATTTATTCCGGAACCGTAATTGAATACATCCAAAAATATATTTTCAGGATGTACGATTGGTGTATTAATTAAATAATCGAATGAGCCTGTCACATCAAATGTCACCCAATTGGCTTGTATTTCCATGGTGCAATTATCAATAATAAATAAGCTGGAAATAGCAATCCAATTCACATCAGAAGAAAACACAATATGACCAGCTTCGGCATACAGCTGAATATTTGTACAATTGGCTTCGATCGATAACGTATCATTGGTTACCAAATTAAAGCCAGGAAAAACATCCCAATTGGCTTCATTGGTAAAACTGCCTTCCGTATGGAACGTATAAACGGTGCTGTGCCCATAGTTGACAAAGCAAAACAGAAAAAAAAGTACAGTTAAATGTTTCATTGTAATAGTTTATCCCTTTAGTCTAAGAAAGGTAATTAAACTTTGTGGAAAAAATGCGAAGTCTTCTGGATTTGTGGGCGATTTTCCTTTTATTCTCAGCAGAATTTAAAAATGGTGAGAAATCCTTCACTTTTTTCAATCGAATCAACAATTTCTTTCTGTTCCGCTGCATTTGCGACGGCCAGAATGATTTTTGTCTTTACATTGGATTGTGCAACGGTTGATGTAGGCTTAATCTTCTTATCATAGATATACAAACCAACTTTTTTCGCGTTATTCGTCACCCAATCAAACGAAATGTTTCTTTGGATCAATATCCTGGCCAAATACTTCCCTTTTTTACCTGCTCCCCATAGGACCAATCTCTCCGAAGAAGTATAATCCAATTCTAAAAAATAATTGAGTTTCAAATCCAAAAAGCGATTGTCTGCATAATTCTCATCATTACGTGATGCGCGACCGCCATGATCACGCCATACGTGCAGAATTTCATGCGATGCTTCTACTTTAATTTTGTGGGCATACATTCGAAAGCACAAATCATAATCTTCGGGATATCTATCACTATCAAATCCGCCAATAGCTTCAAAATCAGACCGGAACATCATCCAGCAAGGAGAAGGGATGACACACTCTTTGTAAATATCCATGTAATGATTATTCGTATCACACAAACCATTCAACCATTGTTCGTATTTTCGGTAACCATCGCCTAATGCATTCTCACTTATGTATTTAACTTTTCCCGTAGATAAGGAACCCTGACCATGACGACATAAAATGGAGTATAGTATTTCTAGTTTATGCGATGGCATGCGATCATCGGCGTCCATCCGAGTAATGAATCTGCCCGATGAAAACTGGTATCCTATTTTAAGTGCACTTATTATGCCCACACCCTCATTCTGAATAAACTTAATCCTATGATCAACTTTGGAATGGGCTTTCAAAATCTGATTTGAATTGTCGGTACTATGATCGTTTACGGCAATTAGCTCCCAATCAGTGATGGATTGGTTCCGAATAGAACCTAAACATTCGCTAAGGAAAGGTCCCGCATTCCGAACTGGCATTATGATACTAATCAAAGCCATGATGTGCTAGAAGGGATAATTGACCGCAACTTGAAAATTACCAAACTTTTGACGTCTGATTTCATCCCAATTGTACCAATACCGATTTGTGCTTACCCCTTCCTCTATAAATGGATAAGGATTTCGCAGCTTATACCCAAAATCAAAACGAATATTAAAGTATTCGAAATCGAAACGAATGCCATAACCTGCACTTACAGCGATTTGATCTATAAAGTCTGACGATATTTGCGATCCCTGTCGCTCTTCATTTTCTTTAAGCGTCCAAACATTACCTGCATCCAAAAAGAATGCGCCCTCGAATACATAAAAGATATCAAATCGGTATTCCAAATTCACCTCCAACTTGATGTCACCTGTTTGAAAAAAGATCTGCCCATCCACCAAATTTGGATCAACATACGAACCCGGTCCAAGCTCCCTTTGATCCCAACCTCTCATACTATTGGGGCCTCCAACGCTAAATTGCTTAAGAAAAGGAGCTGCCGTACTTGATCCAAATGGAACAATTAACCCCGCATAGGCCCTTGCTGCAAAAGAATGCCGATCCGAAAAGAACTCATAAAATCTAGAATCAATTTCGGTACGGAAATACTTGGCAAATTCAATGTTGTTATTCAATTTCCAATCCGAAGTCTCGCCCGAAACTGCATTGTACAGTTTATTGGTCAACCACGTTTCTACACCACTCCATTCAAAATTCGCAATAAACGCAAAACTGTTACCATTCGCGTTTACTGGTTTGGTATAGATGTAAGTGATATCTCGAAAAAATAGTCCAGTCAGCAAATTGTCATCAAAACTTCTCAAAAGCAATTGATTGTCTTCAATTCTTGTTCTGAATACTGAGTCTAATTCATAGTCGTTGTAATCCAATCCCAGCTGTCGAATCACAAATCTTGAGGTAGAATTAGGACGGAAATTATGGGTATACGAAGCATTAATCGAGGATCGGCTAAAATTATCCACAAGATTTGCATAATTGAATCCCGCGCTTATCGTAGTCGTCGTATTGTCCTTAAATTTCTGAAAGTTCTTGTTATTAATTATTCCTAATGAATTGATCAAAGGTCTTGCTCCCAACAGATTTCGTTGACGCGGTATTTCTAAAGCTGCATTCAAACCAAAAGATGCCTGTCGAATGAGCGAAATATCATCACCTGAATTAAAAAGGAATTCTAATCCTAACTGCGGAGAAATGGTAAATTGTTCGGCACCTCCTAAAAAATTTCGATTTTTGAACTGATTATTCAATGAGAAACCAAAGACCTGATTGTTACCCGCTGTACTTTGGGCTGTACTTGATATAAAGAAATCCCAACCAAAATCAGCGACCCATTTCTTCTGAAAGGGAGTCAATAAGATGTCGTAATTGATAATCGAATCGTGCACCTCATCCAATCTTGCGTTCAAGGTTACAAAACGATACGTTCCTAATTCGGATAACTTCCTTCTTGTTTTTGTTCTGGCGTCTCGTTCATATACATTTCCCGGTCGAAGAAAAATAGCATTATCAATAGTCTTTGGCTTAACCAAGAAATTGCTGCTCTGTCTGTAGTAATAGGTGTCATTTAATGAAGAAAACTCTAATCTACTGGTATCCTGATCTCTATGAAAATCTGTAAATACATTAATATCTCCTACTGTAAACTTCTGATGAAATGAATCCGGTAGGGGAGGCAACAATTCCAAAAATACATCAACGCTATTGTTATTCAATGAACTATCCCCTTTGATACTGAAAAAATTAGTAGCGAAATTAGCGTATCCTTTATTCTGCAAGGCCACTGATAATCGAGTCAGTTCAAGATCGAATGTAGCCGCATCTATATAATCGCCCGGTTTGATGAGGCTACGATTATCAATAGATTTCATGGCATCGATCACTTCTGTATCGTCGCCAAAATATTCAATAGAATTAATTTTATACCGTTCCTTGGGATCAATTATGTATTCTACTTCTGTTTTTGGAAATTTGGTTTTTTCAATATAATCCACTCTGGCGTTGTAATATCCTTTTTGATTAACCAGATAGTTTTTCATGGCCTCCGCAGATCGAATTGTTTTCACAGAATCGTAGATAGCTGGTTTCTCAGAAAGGTATTTTAGAAAAAATCGATTGTACCATGACGAATCTCCCGGTGCCGAGTTTTTATAATAAATGTATTCCTTAGGGATCAGCCAAAAGAAATTGCCATTAGGCTTTTGTTCGATATGGTTCTTAAGGTTGGTCGTCAGGCGGTATTTATCCTCAATTTTGGATTGCGATGTTATCGATACTTTATTTTTCTTTAGAAAGGTCTCATTTTTACCGAGGTATTGTTTTGTTCCACACGAAGTTCCTATCAATACAAGACTGAAACAAAAAATAAAGAAACCAAACTTGTTTATTATACCTGTCATACTACCTTTATGAAAAAAGTACAATGTGATAACGCAGAGTCAAATCAAACATATCAAGTCTTTGCATCAAAGCAAATTCAGACAAAAGTATAATAATTTCATCGCTGAAGGTGCTAAAATTGCAGAAGAAATATTACAAAAATCTATAATATATAAAATTGAAGGGATATTTGCTACGGATGAGTGGATTAAACACAACGATCCATTAGCGCAAACACACCAAAAAATACTGACTGGGATAAGTCAAAGGGAAATGAAAAAAATTTCCGCTCTTAAAACGCCAACAAATGTACTATTAGTTCTTGAGAAACAAACCGAAACCATTAATTATAAGTTAATGAATTCAGGTCATGCGATCTACCTCGATAATGTACAAGACCCCGGCAATTTAGGTACCATCATCCGTATAGCCGATTGGTTTGGAATTAAGAGTGTAATCCGTAGTCCTGGCACTGCTGATTTTTACAATCCCAAGGTCATTCAAGCCACTATGGGAAGTTTTTTGAATGTCCATCTTTTTACTGAAGATTTTGAAAACCTAAAAGAGCTACAACACGAATCAACAGGAGCTTCTATGCATGGAAAAAATCTCAAACAATTCGATTGGCCAGCAAAATCATTATTAGTCATGGGCAATGAAGGCAAAGGAATTCGAGCAACAATCCATCAAAAATTAGATCATCATGTTACGATTCCAGGGGCTGAAAATAAAGTGGCAGAGTCGTTGAATGTGAGTGTAGCGGCGGGGATTTTATGTGCGGCTCTGGGTTATGGTTGAGTGCATGAATGCGTAAAGGTTTTAAATGCTTAAATGTCACTTTGGCATATTAAACATTTACGCATTCATTCACTCCGTGTTCCTCGTTAGATTTCAGTGCCTTAAAAGCTATATAAAATCCCGATCAAAGTAGCTGAGAGTAATGACGCCAAGGTTCCTCCTAGTAAAGCCCTCATTCCAAACTCTGAAAGTAATTTTCGTTTCCCAGGAGCCAGGAATCCGATACCACCGATCTGAATGCCGATTGAAGCAAAATTCGCAAAACCACACAGCATGTATGTTGCCATAATAACACTCTTCTCATTAGCCAGATGAAGGGCACTGGAAGGGTCTTTGAGGCTTGCCAACTGGATGTATCCAATAAATTCGCTCGCAGCTATTTTTATACCTAAAAGTTGTCCCATGAGTGCAACATCCTCACTTGCAACACCGATAAGCCACATTAAAGGGGCGAAAAGGTATCCCAATAAAAACTCAAGAGAAAAAGATTGATACGGCGTATGTTCTGCAATGACGGCATTTAAAGTTGTCACATCTCCAACCCAGCCCAAAACTCCATTCAACATGGCAATAAATGCAACAAAAACCAACAACATGGCACCTACATTTGCAGCCAACTTCAACCCTTCGGTAGTTCCTGTTGAGATGGCATCCAGTACATTGGATCCGATTTTTTCTTCACTCACCTTCACATTCATATCGATATCTTCAGTTTGAGGAAAGAGCATTTTTGAAATTACAATCGCGCCGGGTGCAGCCATGACTGAAGCAGCCAATAAGTGACGTGCAAATTCCAATCTGCGCACGGGATCGTCTCCACCTAAAAATCCAATGTATGCCGCCAACACACCGCCTGCTACGGTTGCCATTCCTCCGATCATTACCAGAAGAATTTCTGACTTGGTCATTTTTTCCAGATAAGGCTTAATCATGAGCGGTGCTTCTGTCTGTCCCAAAAATATATTACCTGCCACACTTAAACTTTCGGCTCCGGATATTTGCAACAGCTTGGTCAACGCACGTGCCAAAAGGCTTACAATTTTTTGGATTATCCCCAGATAAAACAATAAAGAAGTTAGGGCTGAGAAAAAAATGATGGTCGGCAACACCTGGAAGAGAAAGACATAGCCCACTGAATTTACATCCATCAAATGATCGCCCATTAAAAACTTCGTACCTTCCAATGTAAAATCAAGTATAGACGTAAAGAACTTCCCCCCCAGATCAAATGCTCCACTAATAAACCCCAGATCGATTCTAAAATTGTCGCTTACATTAAAACCAATATCCTTTCCTTTTAATATTCCTATCGCAAGTAAAAGTTGAGCCAAAAGGCCATATCCTACTGTTTTCCAGTTTATTGCTTTTCGGTTAGGGCTGAATAAATAAGCAATGCCAATTAAAACAATCATTCCCAAACCACCTCGGGCAATATCAATGAATGTATCCATAGAAGTTTTTAAGTATTAATTTCACGCAACAGCTAAGTGATTAAACTCATTGTTGTATTATTGCGAAAGTAAAATAGTAATTTTATTCAAACTAGTATCATACTATGCTAATCATCGGTATTTCAGGAGGAAGTGGTTCTGGCAAAACCTCATTTATTCGAGACATCCAATATCATTTTCCCAATGGTGAAATTACGCTTTTATCGCAAGATGAATATTATCACCCAAGAGATGAACAATACACGGATCACAACGGAATAAAAAATTTTGACCTGCCGACATCCATCGATTTAGATGCTTTTGTAGAGGATATTGAAAAATTGAAGAGGGGAGAGGTGGTTCGGAGAAAAGAATATACGTTCAACAATGAAAAAGCGAAACCCAGGATGCTCGAATTTCACCCTGCAAAGATTCTCATCGTAGAAGGGTTGTTTATTTTTCACAAGGAAGAAATTCGAGATCTCCTTGATTTTAAGATCATGATTCATACTAGCAACACCTTAGCAGTTATCAGAAGAATTAAACGCGATCGAATCGAACGAAACTATCCTCTGGATGATGTTTTGTATCGTTATGAAAATCATGTACTGCCTTCCTATATAAAATACATCGAACCATTTATTAATGATGTCGACATCGTAATAAATAACAACAAGAACTATGACAAGGCCCTTGATATGTTTGTCAATTATTTAAAGCTACAGTCAGAAGTATTTAGCAATTAACCCCTATCCATAGGCTACAAATAGAAGCCCCCTTGTCAATCTCTGCATTTCTTGACTTCGCAGGAGCACTCTTTCTATTTTCTACAATCTCTAACCCACCCGTCCTATTTTTTTCAATTAAAATATTAAGGCGAATTCTATACCAGCTCAAAATATATTTAGAGGAACAATAATCGGTATTGCATTAACTACTAAACCTCTAAATCTTCTTTCATGAATTCTACTGCAATTGACTTCAAAATCTACCCTTTTGTATTCGTATTATTTTTTTCCCTTAATTCATTTGCCCAGCCCGTAAGTGTGGTCAAAGACATTGGTCTGGAAAATGTCCCCAACGAAAGTTTCGAAATCATAGGCGGCACAGATTGGTCGTACTCCGGTGTTGCGGGAGTCGCTACGAATGATAATCCGTACAATCCCAATCCGGATACTCCTTTTGGCGACTACCTGCTCTATCTTTCCAATCTGGGAAGCGCATCTCAAAACATTTTGTTGCCGACTGATGGCTGCTATCGTGTCAAAATATGGGCTGCACAATTTGATAATCCTGGAAATGTAATGACATTCAAAATTCTCATCAACGATGAGGAAGTGGCTGAAATTACACCAGAGCGTATCCACTACGAAGCGTATCAATCCGTCGCCATCAAACTGGCAGTTGGAACCTACAATTTGAAAATCCAGGCAAACGAAATTCCTCAATATGTTTTGCTGGATAATGTACAGGTTGAGAATATACCGTGCTGGTCGGATACAGCTACCTGGAGCACAAGCACTGTACCTACACTTTCTGATGATGTACGCATCGATGATGACAAGTCCGTTGTACTGGACATAAATGGGGAGGCCACTCAAATTGATGTCTTGGGAGAGTTCCTGGCCGCAAACAATTGCCCGCTTTCATTTAATGCCGAGCGCATCATGGTGATGGGAGCCAATGGATATTGGGAGTGGGGTCAAGAGGCTACGGTTTATGCGCACCCAGGCACTATTACGTTAAGAGGATATTTGGCTCAGGCCCAAAATTTTCCCATGCATGGATCTGCTGTATTAGCCGCAATGAATGGAGGAACTATCCATATGCATGGTCGCGAACGCCTATCCTGGACACAACTGGGAGCGCATGCCAATCAAGGGGATACAATTCTTACCTTCCAAGAAACCGTCGACTGGGAAATAGGCGATGAAATTGTAATCGCTTCAACTGATTTTGATTGCCATCAGGCCGAAACGAGAGTAATTACTACCATCAACGACACGGTACTTTCTTTTGCTCAACCACTGGCTTACAACCATTTTGGAGAACTAAAAACATACAACAATGGTGCGATGGACATGGTACTAGACGAAAGAGCCGAAGTAGGGTTGCTGAGTCGAAATCTAAAGATCCAGGGCGATTCGGATGCAGAAATGGATGGTTATGGCGGTCATGTCATGATCATGAACGGAAGCTTTGGATATGCTTCGGGGGTTGAATTCTTTCTCATGGGACAAAAATCGCTTTTGGGCAGATATCCGTGGCATTGGCATCTCACAGGGGATGTTACCGGACAATACGTAAAGAACAGCAGTATTTATCGATCTTTTAACCGGGTCTTAACCGTTCATACTACAACTAATGCGCTTATCGAAGACAATGTAGCCTATGATCATATTGGGAATGGCTATTTCCTCGAAAACGGAGATGAAACAGGAAATAAATTCATCCATAATCTCGGAATCCTAACACTAGCCGCTGCACCAGGAGAAGAAGTTCAGCCTTATGATTCTCTTACCGCCGAGGGATCAAACGACCCTTTGCTTTTAAGACTCCCAGCAACGTTTTGGATCACGCACCCGGACAATGATTTTGTAGGAAATGCTTGTGGCGGTTCTGAAGGATCAGGGTTTTGGATGGTCATCCAGACGAGACCAATCGAAGGAACCAATCCCAATAATATTCAGCCCATATATTCACCGCTCGGCTTATTCGACGACAACAGGTCTCATTCTACCGGCTTTTCAAATTATTCCATCGATCTAAGAATCGATACCAATGCACAAGGAGAGCATGTCATCCTGCCGTCCGGAACGTATAAACCCGTAAATATCCCTGTAGTCAATCGTTTTACTTCATTTAAATCCCGTGATCGTGCCATTTGGATGCGAACGAATAGTTTGCAATTTGACAGCTGCGTCTCAGCGGATAATGGAAGAAGCACCTTTTTTGCCTACAATAACGAGATATTCAACTCCCTTTATGTAGGTCAAAGTGATAATATCGGCACCCCTTCCGAATGGGAACCAAATGAAATCTTCTGGGGAAGAAGTTTACCCTTGCCCGGGCCTGAAGGATATGCATCCGTAAATAATCACTTCAAAGCACACCCACTTTACGATGGTCCTACTGGCTTGGTGAACTGTCACTTTGCGGAATACGATGGAGACAATGCTTCCATTTTTTCACCCAATACCGCAGCTACGAAGAGCACCGTGCATTATGTCCAAAACGCATCCTTTACGAATGTGCCATTTAAAAATAAATTCACTCAACTCTTTTCTAAAGATAGAGATTTCCAATGGACTACTGGTCTTATAGATATTGACGGCAGTATGGATCCGATTCTTAATCCGGGTGACGTGATCAAACCAGAAATCATAGCTCCTCTGAACAATGTCCGCAGGGTCTATGAAAAAGGATTTAACAATGAGTCGGGAGCTACCTATGTACCTGAATGGGAACACTACATCTGCCCTAATGAGCATTATGGCTTATTACTTATGTATTATGGGTGGGATGATTCCCGTAAAACACCAATGTACAGCCTTCGATCAGATGGTCATGCCTCGTTCACTTTTGGTCAGGATTTTAAAAATCAAATTCCGGTTCTGGCGAATACAAATGTCAGATACACCTTGCAATATCACCGGATGCCAAACGATCTTAATCTGAGGTACAAATTTATGAATCAAGGAGATACGACAACATTCATTGTACCAAATCTGCCTTCAGGTACTTACATTTCCAAAGACGGTAGTGGAGGGGTCGTTCCGCAAGCAAGCAGCCTGGCAGATTTTAATAGCAGCACGGATGAACGCTATTACTTCGAAAACAATACGCTATACTTCCGACTAAAAGCCAATAGCCTGACCAACACTTCTCAATTTGGAAACAATTATAAATACACCACTAACATCAATATTTGTCAGGATCAGAATTGTACGGAAGAAACGGCAGGAGGCAACTATGGCATGACTCTGGCGGATTTTGAATTGGGCCTGGATACCCGAGCTGCATTGGCTACTAATGGAGATTTGACTTTAGGTACG
This sequence comes from Bacteroidota bacterium, assembly GCA_039194925.1. Classification (GTDB taxonomy): domain Bacteria; phylum Bacteroidota; class Bacteroidia; order Chitinophagales; family Saprospiraceae; genus CAJXUU01. The sequence continues at coordinate 20,831 of JBCCVV010000027.1, read as the reverse complement.
ATTGGATCTAATGCGATTGCTACACCATTCGATGGTATTGATGATTCTAATTCATTTACCATTACAAGTGACGGCGATGTCCTGGACGAATATGTGGAATATCGATTGAATTTCTCCCGACAGATTTGGTCAGAATTTAATAATCTCCAGGTCAATCATACCGGTCCCAAAGTACAGGTTTTACTTCATGATAGTAGCGAGGGGGATGTCCATTTAGGCTACGTCGAACCAAATTCCTGTTTTGGACTTGATCTCACCCGTTTGAGTAAAGAAGAGATTGATGGGGTAGAGGGCATTGTCATTCGAGTCTATGAATCTTATCTTGGGAATCATCAAACACCAGGTCTATCCTCAACCGTAATCTTAAACAATATCTTTTTAGATTATTCTATTGAACTATCTGATTTTCATAAGGATCTGCAAGGTTGGAAGGTAACAACCGGGACAGGAACGGTCAATGACGGAATTGTTACTATCACACCTAGTGGTCCAAATAGTCGTTTGCAGAATGATCTTTTCTTTGGAAAACCACCGGTTGACGTTACTGAGATGCCCAAAGCGATTATTCGAATGAAAAACAATTCGAGTGCTACAAAGGGTACGTTTTATCATATGGCCTGGGGTGGTACAGGATGGAAATCCAAGCAATTCAACATAGATCCAAGTCCAGGATTTCACAACTATCCTATTGATAATATTTGGTCGGATGGATTTGATTTACAAAGAATCATGTTACAACCGATGAATGGCCAAGCTACAGGAACGGCAGAAGTTGATTTTATACGATTTACGACTTGTGATGAATGTTTCAATGGCGAAATGGATGGATTCGAAACGGGTATTGATTGTGGTGGTCCCGATTGTGATCCCTGCCCATGTGAGGATGGCATTAAAAATGGTGACGAAGAAGGAATTGATTGTGGAGGATCTTGTCCTGATGTATGCAGCGATCTGGTTTTCGAACATGGAATTATTAAGAATGTCAGTGATAATTGGGTAACAGTAAATACCAATAATTCTTATACCAATATGGTTGTAGTCGCCACTCCCGTGTTAAAAACCAAACAACAAAAACCTATCGTCATCCGAATTCAAGGCATTACCGCTTCCACCTTTGATCTTCGTGTACAAAACCCTGGCAATGGTAATTCGGGCACTCATGATATACATTACTTTATAGTGGAAGAAGGAGTCTACATTGATTCCATAGATGGCATTACGATGGAAGCCGTACGTGTCAACTCGTCGAAAACTGCAATGAGCGGAGCATGGGTGTTTGAGACTCAATCATACCAAAACAGCTATACCAGTCCTGTTGTTTTGGGTCAAGTCCAAAGCTTCAATGATTCTGAGTGGTCTGTATTCTGGGCCAGTGAAGATATGGTAAGAAATAACCCTCCGGCGCAAGGCAACACATTCTCAGCAGGAAAGCACATTGCCCAAGATGTCAATAACACTACCAGAGCGGATGAGACCATGGGGTACATCGTAATTGAAGAAGGCTTGTATTGGCTTGATGATCAATTGCTACAAGCTAAGCTGGGACCGGATAATGTCAGGGGTGTGGATGATTTATACGCTGTAGGTACAGGGTTTTACAGTACATCTTCGGTTTTGGATATCAATACTGTGGTCTTATCTTCTGCTGCGCTTGATGGTGGAGACGGTGGTTGGCCTATTCTTTGGGGGAATTCTCCTATCGGAAATCAACGTTTCTACTTACGATATGACGAAGATCAGATAAAAGATACGGAACGAAATCACACAGGAGAACAAGTTGCGTTTTTAGCTATTGGAGATCATAGCTCCACGGCAACTCATCAGAATAACGAGGTAGCAATTCGCTCCAATGAAAATTCAAATTCAATCTCTGAGCTTTCGGTATATCCAAATCCGGCGCGCGAATCGGTGGACATTAAGATGAATGTCAAGGGCGTTTCTTCTTTATCCGTCATGAATGCTTCAGGTAGGATTGTGTACAAAACGCTCACATCTGGCAAAGCATTACAACTCGATACCAGCGAATGGAGTAGTGGTCTCTATTTGGTCCGTATGGTAAATAATGGTAAAGCCTATGCAACAAAGCTGATTATTACCAAATAGTACACTTTAAATAAAACAATTTCGCAAAGTTCGCAACATGGGATCAAAATATATTCCGGCGAACTTTGCGTTTTTTACTTTCCTTACATCATAATAGAGGTGAACAGTTCTCAACGCAGCTGGGTATGATATAAGTTACAAAAGACTTATTGCGATGCTCTATAATTAAAAATTGACCATTCTGGAATCCCGAACCAAATATGGATATTCCACCTTGCTCAAATACAATCCTTGCGGAAAACCTTGCTTTTGAAATCGGAAATCAAATTCAAGGCAATTGGAGAGGGTAGAGGCGAACAAATCGAGGTCTAGCCTTCCGGTTCCAATGTCGATTAATCGGGCAGCAATGTAGCGAATCATCCCGCGCAAAAATCGGTCTGCCTTAATTTCCAGTTTATAGCTGTATGCATCCAACTCTTCCAAGTTAACATTTTCGATTTCACATCGCGTATGTTTGTAGTTATCCGGTTGCTTGCAAAGTGATCTGAAATCAGACGTTTCGGCAATAATTTGCAATGCTTCGTGGACTAGATTTGTATTAAAAGCATCCACTTTATAATAGGCACTGCTATGCGCTTTTGATGGAATTTTCTCCAAATTAAAAAAATAAGTGTATGTCCTATACTTCACATCATATTGTGCATGATTTTTTTCATCAACCGGTATCAGGTCATACATTGCTATATCAGGCGGTAAAACTAAATTGATACGATCCAAAAAATCAAAATCAAATTTTCCTGGAAGATTAACGTGTGCAAAATACTGTGAGGCATGGACTCCAGAATCCGTGCGACCGCAGCCGTGGATAATGGTTTTTCTTTTCATAACCTTAGAAATAGAATCTTCGATTACAGCTTGGATGCTGGTAGCTGTGGATTGTCTTTGCCAACCACTGTAACCTGTTCCTTGATAAGCAAGATGTAAAAAATACCTCATACGTTGAAATCAATGTGCGATACTACTATTTTTTGGGCTCAAGATGAAAAGAGATTGTATAAATTAAAATTACCTGAACAGAAAATCAATTTTGGTCTGGCAGGCAATTTTGCCATAAACATTAAATTTCTAAGTCCTGTCTTGGCCCTAAACCATACAAACGCAAAGCCTTAAACCATTCGCCATAAAATAAAAAATCCCACTTGCCGTATTTCAAGCAAGTGAGATTCTTTTGGCACATGTACAAATGTTCAGATGCCTTTTTGCAAATAATTATAATTTATTTTTACAAACCATAGTTAAAGGTGATGCTACCTGTATTATAATTTGATTGTCCTCCTGTAGCTGGATCGCAGTATTGTAGAAGTGATTCTCCAAGAAGATCGTCGTTATCTTTGATTGGAATGTCAACATTGATTCCTGTATCAACTACGCCTGCAATTTTAAATTTGAAGCTCAATTTGACTGTAGCAATGTCACCGGCATCTCTTTCAATCCAGATTACTTTTGCTTCTTCGCCGTGTGTACAGTAGTCCCAATCAAGGGTTTCCCATCCTGCATTCACCCACTTGGTAGATTTACATTTTCCTAACCAATTTGCACTTCTAAGTGATCCTTTTGAATACGATCCATCTTTATGGATAACAATCGGACTTGAAGCTGTTGCAAAAGCGAAGCTAGCTCTCATTTCTCTATTCCCTTCAAATAATCCACTCGTACTCTTATATGCTGCACAACTTACAAACTTGAAATTATGGACTCTGTCTTTTTTACCAGGATTATTGGTTCGATCACAATTTGGTGCTGTACATGGTGGATCTACAACAACTGGGCAACCGTTGTTAGATGCTGGTCCTGGTTGTGTTGGACAATCATCATTTACATCAATTATTCCATCTCCGTCTGAATCCAGGCACAATTGGTTGTATAGCGTTTGTGCCATAATCAACTGAACAATTTTATATGTTTTTCCTTGTATGAAAATCTCAAACTGAAGACCGGCAATCCATGCTTGTAATCCAGGACATAGTATACCCATAATATCAAACAAGAAGAATGCATTCGCTGTTTTCCAGGTTGTCGTTTCGACTAGGATAATATTTTCGTGCTCTTTTATACCAATAAGCATTTCCTCTTCCGTATAGTCCACAACTTCTACAGGTACTCCATCTTGTGTAAAACCGTTATAGAATGGCGTCTCAGAATCATCTAATTCTGCAGTTTGATATGCTACGGTCACTGGTCTGTTTACCAAGTCCGGGTTGTCATAATACCTTTCATCAACGTAAACTGTTAAGTAAGGATCTGATGCCACCACAGTGTTTGTAAAGAAATCATCGGTCACCTGCATTTCGCTAGACATCGCAGCCTCCTGAAGAATTTGACCAAAGCTGCCTCCCTCTATTTCATCGTCTTTCACCATTGCGTAAAGAATTTCTGTATCTCCGGCAAATTCTTCAGCTGCTTTAGCAACGATATAGTCTTTTACGGCCGGATTTTGTCCGATTGCAGTGGCAAGTGCCTGAGAAAACAATGCTCTGGCTTGAGTTTTGGAATACGGCGTGTCAAAAGCAGAATATTTCTGTTCTCCACCTCCTTCACGATTTTCAATACCGTTTACGGGAGTATTATTGGTGTCGGTAAAATTGTCCTGACATGAGAATAATAGTAATACAACGCCAAGTGCAAAAAAAGTTTTCATTAAAGTTTTCATCTTAATAAATTATTTAAAATAGTTATTTAATTAGGTTTCATAATTCAATTTTTAGTTTTCAGACTTTAATTGTGAATTCGGTCTTACTTCTGGCCGGGAAGTTTAAAATTGTTTGGAACTGATCTTTTCCCTTTAATTACAATTCAAAGGTAGAGGCAGAATTGCTCTAAGGAATTACACTAAAGTGTAGTCATGCAAAAACTACACTTTTGGGTGGTAAGTACTACACTTTCAGGTAGTTACACATAAATAGTGAAGATAAAGAGGGTAGAGGTTTCTATACGGCGTAGGTCCTCAGAATTTCAGGACCATTCCAAAACCGTTCGGAGTAGCCTCCAGATGTAAGGAAATATCAAGATTATAATTTTCGACTGAATTTTTGATCAGCTTATGACCAAGACCATTTAAGAATAATGAAGCAACGCCAGTAATTGCCGTGGAATAAAGTAGTCTTCTTTTCCCGAAACGTGGACGATCAAATTCTCTATGCAATGCATACCCAAATAAGAAGCCACTTGGAAAGGCGAGTATATTGCCGAGGATCGTGAGTCGTCTTCCTGTCTTAAAATCTCGCAATGCTTTCTGATTTTGCAATTGTGCATACTGGTCAAGGACACTGGCTGAATTGAGCTCACATCCGGAAAATGAAACCGAAGGCATAAAAAGCCCATAATCATACTTGAGCAAACCAACTTGTAGAGCCAGGGCTTTCATTTTAGTTGTGTAAATTTTATTTTCTCGTCGCTTGATATATTTTTTGTTTTTGAAGAGATAGACATCTCCGTTAGAATATATCAATTTATCCAGGTATTTAATTTTTGAGGCCAGGAGATTATCTGAATCTATTTTCTTGTAGACGAATAGGTCGTCTTTGAATTCTACCACTGATATGGACAAGGTGTCACCATCAGTTGTGTGCAATAATTCTTGTGCATTTAAGCTTGAATGTATGAAGAGTGTAAATAATGTAATTGTAATTGATCGAAGCATGGCGATTGACTTTGCTTATTTTGTTTTTTGATTGTACTTATGGTTAAACGGAATTTGAAAGGATTTTTGTCTGTGGGGAATGAAGATAGGGGTGTAGTAGATTAAGATTAAAGAGGGAAGGATGTCTTGGAGGTGGAAATTGCTAAAATCTTATTTAACATAATATTAATTATAGGAACATACCGGACCATTTATTCTTATTAATACTACAAATAAAAACAGTACTTTCATTATATGTATTTGTCTTGTGCCAATTGGCTTTAGCGTATACTTTCTCTTCTCAAAGATCATTATGCATGTTAAGTATCAAAATTATCCATTATGAATCATCCAAATCATTTGAAAAATTCTGAAAAAGAAGCGTTGTCCCTTGCGAGAGTAATCCTAAATTCTTCGACCTTAGTACTAAATGACGATTCTCTATTACTTTCTAATATTATTAAAAAACGTAAAGAAAATGCAAAACTAGATTTTGAATTGAAAAATTTAGAAGCAAACGATAAAATTCGAACCGCTCCTCTTTACAAAAAAAAACCAATAAAATACATAAACACCATCTTTTCCTTTATTTCCTTGATTATAGCACTGATTACTATATCCATAAAAGTTAACCCTCAATACATCAGACCGAAAATGATTGTTAGAGAAAAAGTTGAAATAATCAACGAAAATATTTCAAAAAAAGATTCAACCAATGACCTGACTGCTGTAATTTCTCCAAAGAGCAATATTGACACGACACTGGCTCAATTAGAACACATTGTTCCCAATTTAGATTCTGAAAATGTTCGAAAAATACTCAAGGAAATTCTACTAAATTATCATCAGATAAAGGATCATGAAAATGAAATATCAAAAAGAATAAACGATCTGATTGAAAATTTGGAAAACAAATAAATTAGACTACTATCTGAATTAATAGAATTCATCATGAAACACTCATCAGTGTCAAAATTCAAAATCCAAACCTCTCCACCTCCTCAATCAACTCCGGAAAAAACTCCAAAAACCCCGCATTAATCTCCTCATAATCCTTCTCCAAATCCTCAAACGCCGTATCAAAATTCGATTCAAATTTAGCTCTTCGACCAATTCTTCGAAACGTCTTTATAATTCCATCTTTCTGCCCATACTGCAACAGAAAATCATCCGCTATCATCCTCGATGAAATGGATTGCAAATGCATGGGGAAAAGATGTGAATACTCATTCAAGTGCACGTAGATTTCATCCGCAAAATCGCGCATAGCCGTATTCGAAAATCGCTCCCAATTTTGAGCCAGAATGTAATCGTAGAACACATCAATCACCACCGGCGCATATTTCTGATGCCGAGCACGTAACTTCCGCGTACTGTTCAACACCACAGGATGGGTATCCGTAAAATGATCAATATGTCGATGCAATTTCACGCCTTGGACTATCTTATCCGAAAACAACACCAAATCTCGATTCCGAATAAAATCAGCTATGTAATTGCCAACCGTATGTTCCTTATCTCCATACGTTAAAAACATGTGTGCGAGAAAATTCAAAATAAACCTCGTTTTTTATCAAATAAAATGGGTATCGGTCATAGCCAATCACAGAAAATGACCGCAATCAAAAATATGAATGCTCAAGATATAAAATCGAATAGTTCTCCCCTATCGTATAAGCGTTTCAGTTTATAACGCCCGCAATCAATCAATTTAGCTGTCACCATTAATTTTGTCATCATTTTTCACCAAAAATACCGCCAAAATTGAGTCTACTTCTGTTTTTAGTCTTGGATTGCAATTCAATACTAAAATGTTAAATCCTTAAAGGATTAATTTTTGGGATAAAATACTAGATGAGGTGTGACAAATCATATTCCCAAAAACCATTACCAATTAACCTACAACTTAAGCAGCAAATTCTTTTGTTTCCGGGATTTCAAAATACCATCATTAACACCTGTTAGCATGAATTCGCCCGCACCAACTCTAGCTGTATAAGAAGGATTGAAATAAAAATTTTCATTTTCCAACTTTCTAAGAACCTTTCTGGTAATACTATTATTTGAATCAAACCGGGCCATAGCCAAAACGCCGGCTTTACTATTTCTCAATTCCTTGAGTTTGAAGTCTTTTTTCCTCTTTTTCATACCGATCATATTTTCGATATGATCTAAATAGAGAAGATAGGCTCCCTTATCCGTTTTCAGCAGTTTGGATTGGATAGCGCTAAAATCCGACTCAAATCGAACCGATCGAGGAATGGTTGAGAAACTTATCTCCTCCGAAATATCGGCTACGATTATAGACTTTGTAATATAATAGACATACTGATGCATCATTCCCTGATCCATCGCACTCGTTCTTCTTTTTTCTCTATAGGGTTCATAAATGTATTTTATATTTCCTTCTCCCTCTTGCATTATAGTTCCTAAACCCAGGTATGATTTTATACCTGGATCTTTCGCCTTAGCTGTGCCAATATCTTCATCATCCATTTGGTTAAGCAAATCGTCACTAAAATCTTGCAATCTTGGTTCGGAAACAGCGAATGTTTCCTGATCTACAATCCATGAATATATTCCTCTCAAATTCCCTTTATATTGGGTGGTATAGGTACCACAAATAATGAGGTTATTTTCGATGGTTTGGAAATCACATTTATATGGAAAATACTGGTCCAATTTAAGCTCCGTATATAGAGTTTCTTCATCTCTCAGTGCAGCCACACATTGTTTGTAAAATGGTCTTCTTTCTTTGCTTTCTTTGCTTTCTTTGGATAAATATGAACGAGTTTTCTTATTCTTTCGATAATTTTGATAACCAATAAATAAAGTTCCATTTTGGGCCAAGTGAATTTCATTGAAAATTACTTGATTCCGTTTTCTCCCTGTATCGTACATTTGCATCCAAAGCTCACTATGATCTGCAGTAGAATATGCTACCACCTTGATCATGCAGTTGTCATTCTTCTTGCCATGAGGTTTAGTGGCAAAGACTACAATCGAAGCATCCGTATTTTTTAAAAATAAAGACCTTGACTTTTTCTTGCCAAATTCATCAACATTCAAAACGGTTTCCTTACTAAGGATCGGTTTGTCAACATTAATTTCCATAACACAATGCTCCGTCTTCTTTGCTGATTTTGAATATTTAGTATAGTACATAAAAAGCTTCCCTCCAATATTTTCCAGCGCATAAAGACTGAACTTTTCAGCTTTTATTTCCGGCAATGCCTGGCTTTTTTCACGTTGTATTTTTTCTATTTTATCAATAGCCAATTTGCTATTCAATTGGGTTATAAAGACTTTTTTATCGCCGTCCATATATCGTTGACCATTATCGTCCAGTATATCTGCATCATGATTTACATCATCTTCTTCCATGCGATATCCATCAACGGATAAAACAACGAATCCATCGTTATGAGGAGCAGTGAATAATATGGTCCTTCCATCTTTAAATTCCTCCCCCTCAATGAGTTCAACATCTTGTGCATAAAAGCATGCAGTAGAAAGAAGGCTAATCATTGTAATTAGAAAGTACTTCATCGCAATACGTAGATTTGATCTTAAAATAAAACGCTAATTTACGATAAATTGGTTTCGGATACCCATATTTTATACAGATGCGCTTTATTATCTAGATTTTCATAAATTTTGCAGCATATACATAATTCGTTCCGGTTAATTTGAGAAGATAAATTCCATTGGTCAAATCATCCACCCGAATCTCGGAGCGCTCTTTAATCGTCCGAATCAGATTGCCATGCGGGGTGTAAATCGAAACACTTTCTGGCATGTCCGTCCCTGTAATGTACAAAACATCTGCCGCAGGGTTGGGGTATAAAGTAAACTCCAACGCTCCCCTATCCGATGTATTCAACACACCACATAAGGCTTCCTGATCAATGTATTGCCAGGTATCTTCTCCATACACTTCCAAGTCACAGGCAATATTCCAATCCGATGTAGCCCAATCAAAAATATAAGGTAATATGAAATTTTCGAATCCGAACTTCTCTGTAATATGATACCCCAATGCTACTGGAACCAAGGTATCCATATCATCATAAACCGGTAATATATACTGCCTTCTTAACATCTGGCCCTCAATCTCAACGTGCGTATTCTCTGCAACTATATATTTATAATAAATGGAGGTAGATGGATGGTCTACAAACCATTGTGGGTCTATTTCGACGGGAAATCTTAAATTCATAGTATCTCCAACCTCGGCGGCAAAATCATAGAGTAAATGCAGTTCATCCCCGACGACATAATACACTTTATCATTATTGCTCGTAAAGAGAATCTCCTTCGCTCCGACACCCGCGATCCAAGAACTGGGAGATATTATAAAATCTCCAGCAACCCGAGAAAAAAAGAACCCATTTACGGAAAAAGAGTCTATTTGCTGATGAAAGATCTTAGTCACATGCATCGGCTCAAATGCATCAGGCGCCAAACAGTGAGTCCAATATGCATTGTCTCCTCCAAAAATGGGTAATTCAACTTGACCGATGGCAGAATAACTATAACAGAATAAAAACGTGAGATAACAATAGAAGCGCTTCATACGAGTAGGTTTGAGGTTGAGCTTTACTAAAAATACACCCTATTCAAGAAGAATCCAATCCTGCCTAATTGAAACACAGAGTTTTGTCGCGATGGATGAATAGATTGTTTCTTAGTAACATGGCCTAAATCTATTACACGGAGGCCACGAGGATTTCACAAAGCCTTATCTCCTTATCTCTAATCCAACAGTAATTATTAATTGTACTTCGGCTATAATTAAGCGACGGTTTGCCAAATGACTTGCAAAGAATTATCTACATTTCATCTTGACCAATTTGGAATCATTCGTCACAACAGAAATATTCCCGGACTCATTCATCCAAAACCTGCGCAAGCACTGCGAAGGAAAGTTAGGGTCCTGAATAATATGATAATCATTTTCCGTCAAGGATTCATTTTTAGAAAGATCAAACTCATGTATTCCCCAGCAACTGGCATTCGTCGTAGCAACGTATAACTTATCTTCATAAACCATAATATCTGAGATGTTTGGTAATCTCATGTCCACATCCTTTTGAGAATTTTGTGTACCCCGCTCAAATGTTTTCAAATCAATCCATTCCCCCTCAGCTTTATACTTTAAAATAGAATAGAATGTACTACTTTTTTTGGCGACCACGATGAGGTCATCTTCATGGCTGGCAAGGAAAAACTCTTTCGAAGCGGGCACTCCTGGAAGATTCATTTCTTTCATTCCAAACGCTGCCTTAAATTCCCTATTTTCGAAATGGACTACATAGCCATCACATGTTGTAGCGAAAATGTCCTTATCTCCTATGAATTCAATTTCTTGCAACGGTACACATTTAGATTCTGCCTGGTGATTATCTGAGTAAGGAGTCAATGAAAAATCATTTTCTAACTTCATTATGCGATTTGCCATAAAGTCCGCAACAACTGTCAAGACCACATCTCCTCCTGACGTCAATACAATATCTTCACAAATCTCATTCAAATGCTGTGTAAATTCACCTTCTTTATCCACGGAAAAAAGACCATCAAAGGAAGTTAAATAGACATATTCATCTGTGATCAAAATATTTCGAACGTGGATATCTTTTTGAATTACCGTATTTCCATTAATGGATCCGGATCGAACAATAAGACCTTCCAGATTATAGATAATAGTAAACCCGCTCCATTCCACCAATCCACGAACCGTTCCTAAACCCAACTCGGCCAAGTCTATTATCTCATGATCCATACAATTTAAAAAAGGAGTTTCAAGAATATAATTGGTCTCTTCGTTAGTTTCCATGGAATTCTCCTTCTCACAAGCAGAAAATGCGACACATAAAACGATCAGTAACAACACCTTGCAAGTCATAATCAGTACAATTGATTTATGCCAAATATAACAAATTCAACACCCAGGTTTATTTATTTTTTTTATTCGGAAGACTTTCCTTGATAAATGGCATCACAGCAAAGAAATTCGGAAAAATTATAAATTATCCATTGTAAATTTTTCATTTTCCATTTTCCATTGTCAATTATTACCCACTAAGCCACCGTCTGTAATGCATCCACCCCATCAAAATTCCGAAAATCAACCGGCGTAACAGATGAAACTCCTTGCTCTTGCATATACACTCCATACAAAATATCCACTGCCGACATTGTTGACTTATTATGCGTCACAATGATAAATTGCGAATCCTTGGAAAACTTCTTGATGATTCGATTAAATTTTTGAATATTGGCATCGTCCAATGGTGCATCGACCTCATCAAAAATACAAAATGGAGCCGGCTTCAATAAGTATAGGGCAAACAAGAGGGCTGTAGCCGTTAATGTCTTCTCCCCTCCCGAAAGTTGGCTCAATGATTTTGGTTTTTTCCCTTTAGGCTTGGCTATGATCTCAATCGGCGAATCCAGTGGATTATCCGGATCAACTAAAACTAAATTACAATTATCTTCTTCAGAAAACAGACTTCGAAAAACGTCTATAAAGTTGGTACGTACCTGATCAAACGCCTTCAAAAACATTTCTTTTGCTGTGCTCTCAATCTCTTTTATCGTTTCTAGCAATGAATCTTTAGCCTCCAGGATATCCTCACGCTGTTTGGAAATATTCTGATATCGTTCGTGCATTTCATTGTATGCTTCAACCGCCATTGGATTCACATCACCATAATTGGCCAAACGAGATTTTAACCGTTCAACTTTTTCTTCCAATTCGATTTCCGTAATGGTCAACTCTTCCGGATCCTCATTAATGATGTCGTTGATAGAAATACCAAATTCAATTTTAAGCCGCTCCCCTACCGCGCTGATTTTGAACTTCACATCCGTATACTTATCACGTATCTGCTGAACTTTAAGTTGGATTTGGTTTTGATTCCGTGTGATTTTTCGAATCTCGTCCTCTATCTCAGTGATTGCATTTCTTGCGCTGTAGTACAACTGTTCAGCATCACTCAGCTTCTCTTCATTTTCTTTCTTTTTAGTATATGCTGCAATAAGCGACTCCTCAATTGACTTTATCTGCCTTCCAATATCCTCTGCACTTTCGATCTCGTCCTTTCTTCGTATTTTATCCTGCTTCAACCTTCGCTCTAAATCAAATACTCTACTCAACTTAAAATCAAGGTCTTTTGAAAGATTGCTAACTAAGTTTTGCTGTTGAATTCCGCTAATATTTGAGTCATTGTATTTTTGACTTGCTTCTGTAAGAATTTGATTCAAGCTGTCCAAATCCGTTTCACTTCCTTTACTCTCGTCCAACTTCTTTACCTGTTTTCGCGCCGTAGAAAGCTCTTTTTCAATCGATTTGGACTGTTCTTTTAGTTTACCCAATTGTATGGCACTCTCTTCTTCTTTATCCTTTTGCTCCTTTTTGTATTGTTTGTAGACATCAATACGTGTCATAATTCCAGCTTGTTCCCGTTCGAATTCCGCCTTTTCTCTCTGTAGATTTCGAATTTCAGCTTCACTATCCGACTGCTTCAGAGAGCTCAATTCACCTTTGATCAGCTCTAGCCTTCCGGATTGCTTTAGCTTGGTTTCTTCCAGCTTTTTAAGATCTTTTGAGAGCTTTTCCAGATTTTTCTTTCGCCCAATCTTCTTACCTTCAAAAAGACCGACAGAACCTCCACCAATATAGTTTTTCCCTTTGAGAAACGATCCGGATTTCGCCAGGTATGTGTATTGGTTCGGAAGTACATTGTAGTTAAAATCACTTAAATCGCCTTCATAGATTAATACATCTTTCAGCAAGTAATTCAATAACTTATCATAATTATCTTCAACCTTTACTTTAGTGTATGCCGGTGCTGTATCTGCCAGTTTTACATCCGCAGTTTCCACTGTTTCCAATTGATCCAATAAAAAGAAGTTCGCTTTTCCTTTTTGTGATGAAGCCAATAAGTTTATCGCAGATTTGGCCTCCTCCATGTCCCTGGCCACATAATAGTTCAAATACGGGCTAAGGTATTGTTCAATTACCCCTTTATAAGCTTCTTCAACATCTAACAAATCGGATACGATCGGAACGTTCTTTTTCCAATTTGTGCTTAGATATTTAACCGATTCCGGAAAACCCTCATAGTTGTCGATCATACTTTTGAGCAGATCGTATTCATTCTGTTTGCTGTCGATGGTTCGCGTCACCTTGATCAACTCACCTCTTACCTCTTCCTGTTTCGCTTCAAGATCCTGAACCTTTTTCTTTCTGCCTTCTTCTGCTTTAGCAAGATTGTTCAGACTCTTTTCCTTTTGTGCGATCTCCTTTTGCAATTTTTCTAAGGCAGATTTCGCACTTTTATACTCGCTTTTTCTTCCCTCAAGCGCCAACGCACCACGTTTCAATTCTTCGTTGACATTATTCTCATTATTGCCTATGAGTGCCAATTCTTTTTCCAAATTAAAGATTGCCCTGTTGAGATTCTCACGCTCCATTACCTTCGCATCGAACGCCTGCTTGGCACTCTGATGATCCGTTCGAATCGCCTCATATTTGTTCCGATAATCTTCAATGGATTTAAAAAGATCATCCTTCTTTTCCTCTTCTTTCTTTAGTCTTTCTTTAAGAGCTTTTACCTCTTTTTCAAAACGTTCCAAATCCACCTTACTGGCCGAAATCGTAGCCTTGAGCGTTTTAGCATTCGATTCTTTGAATTTTTGCTTTTGTTCGAGCAGGCTTTTTTCAGATTCTACATTTCGAATCTTGGTGACCAATTCATTCAATTCTCGCTGCTTGACGGTAAGGCTTTGTTCTTGCTCCAGATTGCCTTTCTTCTCTTTTTCAAGGAGTGCTTCCTTTTTACGAATTTCAGCATCCATACCACTGTACAAATCCTGTTCGGCTTTCAGAGCAGAACCCAATTGTTTGTATTCTTCTTTAAGTGATTTTATCGAAACTTGAGCGTATTGAACAGAAAGCGTTTTGTATTTTTCTTTGAGATCGAGATACCGTTGCGCTCTTTTGGCCTGTTTCTCCAGACTTTTGAGATTGGTTTCTATTTCAAAAAGAAGATCTTCTACTCGATCAAGATCAGCGGTGGTTCCTTTCAGCTTATTCAGCGTTTCTCTCTTTCTCTTTTTGTATTTCGAAATACCCGCCGCTTGTTCAAACATCCGTCTTCGGGCATTCTCTTTGTCAGCTAGAATATCATCCACCATGCCCAGAGCAATGATGGCGTACGAGTTACTTCCTATGCCCGTATCCATGAGCAATGACATAATATCCTTCAGTCGGCAGGTAACTCCGTTTAATCGGTACTCGCTTTCCCCACTTCGGTAAAGAATCCGCGATACCGCTACGGATTGATACTCAACCGGAAGAATGCCTTTTGAATTCTCAAATGTCAATGTGACCTGTGCGGTGGTGGCTTCTTTTCGTTTTTTTGTTCCGTTGAAAATAACATCCGACATTTTCTCCAGACGAAGCTCTTTCGATTTTTGTTCTCCCAGTACCCATCGGATGGCATCGACCACATTAGACTTACCTGAACCATTAGGCCCGACAACACCAATCACATCATCGTTAAAGTTGAGAGAAGTCTCGTTCGCAAAACTTTTAAAGCCCTTTACAGTTAGGTTTTTTAATCTCATAATTAAGCGGCAAATATAGGGAGATTAAGGGCTATAATTCACTTCGGCAGAAACAAAATACGGCTGGATAATATTATATTTTCTAACCATATATGAATAAGCTAAAAATATGTTATAGAATTGTATAATATGATTGAAATATTCTATTTATTAATCTAAAGTGAAGTAATTTTTACTAGTCAACGAACTTAAATATCTTTACATCATCGTTTATCATAACCTAACTCTAACCTAAATGGCAAAAATCGATATAGAATTCAGTAAAAACCTTGATTCCATGCACCTCAAAGTCGCAAAAATGCGACGTCTTCTTGAAACCATTCATGCGGGTGGTGGACAGAAAAAGATAGACAAACAACACGCACAAGGCAAAATGACTGCCAGAGAACGGGTGGCTTATCTTTTGGATGACGAAAAAGATTTTTTCGAGATTGGGGCGTTTGCTGGTTTCGAAATGTATGAAGAACATGGCGGTTGCCCAGGTGGTGGTGTGATTACTGGAATCGGTAAAGTACAAGGCAGACAATGCATGATTATTGCCAACGATGCAACTGTAAAAGCCGGCGCGTGGTTTCCAATCACAGGAAAGAAAAACCTTAGAGCTCAAGAAATCGCCATGGAAAATCGATTGCCTCTCATTTATCTCGTGGACAGCGCAGGAGTCTATCTCCCTATGCAAGATGAGATCTTTCCGGATAAGGAGCATTTCGGTCGCATGTTCAGAAATAACGCCAGGATTTCGAGCATGGGCATACCACAAATTTCTGCAATTATGGGCAGTTGCGTAGCTGGAGGTGCCTATCTTCCTATTATGTCGGACGAAGCCTTGATCGTAGAGGGCACGGGTTCCATCTTTTTGGCTGGCCCTTATCTTGTAAAAGCGGCAATCGGAGAAGATGTGGATAAAGAAACGCTTGGAGGTGCAACCACACAATCTGAAATTTCCGGTGTTACGGATTACAAAATGCCGGACGATAAGACATGCCTGGACACCATTAAGGACCTTGTCAATAAAATGGGACACGAAACCAAAGCGGGCATAGATCGTGTCAAAGCAGAAGCGCCATTAGAAAAGGGAAAAGAATTAACAGGATACTTTCCCGAGAATCCTACGAAACCCTACGACACCACAGAAATACTAAAACGAATCGTGGATGATGGCAAGCTTACTTTTTACAAAAAGGACTACGGAAAAACGATTACCTGTGCCTACGCGCGTATCGATGGGTGGAGCGTAGGCATCGTCGCAAATCAGCGATTGGTAAGTAAAAATGCAAAAGGTGAAATGCAATTTGGCGGAGTGATATACAGTGATTCCGCGGATAAGGCCTCCCGATTCATTATGAATTGCAACCAAAAGAAAATACCATTGGTCTTCTTTCATGATGTTACCGGATTTATGGTAGGTACCCGATCCGAACATGGTGGCATCATCAAAGATGGAGCGAAAATGGTCAATGCCGTTTCCAATAGCACCGTCCCAAAATTCACTGTCATTATGGGCAACAGCTATGGCGCTGGAAACTATGCCATGTGTGGCAAAGCCTACGACCCAAGATTAATTGTGGCCTGGCCTACAGCAAAAGTAGCAGTTATGGGAGGCACCCAAGCCGCAAAAGTGCTCACACAGATTCAGGTATCGACTTTAAAAAGAAAAGGAGAAGCACCGGATAAAGAAGCAGAAAAAGCACTCTTCGAAAAGATCAAGGGACGATACGATTCACAAACATCTCCTTATTACGCAGCGGCAAGATTATGGGTAGATGCCATTATCGATCCCAAGGATACCCGAAACATCCTATCGCGAGGCATCGAAATGGCAAACAACGCCGAAATCGAAAAATTCAATGTAGGCGTCATCCAAACCTAAAAATTCACAACTCAACAACTCAACAACTCAACAATTCAACAATTCAACAACTCAACAATTCAATAACTCACTAACTCAATAATTGTACTTTGAAAATATTAGCAAAGACCTTAGAAGGATTAGAAAATGTGCTGGCGGAAGAAATAAAGGCTTTGGGTGGCTCCAATATCAAAAAATTAAAACGGGCAGTCCAATATGAAGGCGACAGAGCCCTACTCTATCGCTCCAATAGTATGCTCAGAACTGCCTTGAGAATATTGGTGGTCAAAAAAGAGTTTGTTGCTAAAAACGAACAGCAATTGTACCGTCAAATGTACGATATTCCCTGGGAGTCCATTATGAAACTGGAAGATACGTTTGCAATTGACAGCACAGCGAATTCAGAAATATTCACCCATTCGAAATACATAGCGCTCAAATCAAAAGATGCCATAGCAGATCGATTTTCCAATAAGTTTGGCAAACGGCCCAATGTCAATATCCATACCCCGACATACCGATTAAATATTCATATTCGTGGAACAAAGGTTACGCTTTCCTTGGATAGTTCGGGCGAGTCGTTGCATCTGCGCGGATATCGAATGAATACGGTAGATGCTCCCCTGAATGAAGTATTGGCTGCTGGATTGGTCCTCTTAAGTGGTTGGGATGGCACTGCACCGCTTATCGATCCTATGTGCGGAAGTGGCACGATCTTAATTGAAGCGGCAAAAATCGTCTTGAATCA
Source organism: Bacteroidota bacterium (assembly GCA_039194925.1). Classification (GTDB taxonomy): domain Bacteria; phylum Bacteroidota; class Bacteroidia; order Chitinophagales; family Saprospiraceae; genus CAJXUU01. Next base: position 2,879 of record JBCCVV010000027.1, on the reverse strand, counting down.
ACCTCCTCAGTCAAAGCAAAGACCGTTTGGTTTTAAACGCTGGAAATCCTACAATCCTGACCTTTACAATAGCATTTGGTCTGAAATTGATGCGAATGTTATAGATCGAGAATTTTCTATTTCGGGATCTGATAAATCCTTGCGTTGTATCAAAGTGACCCAACAGAATCTTCAGGAAGCCAAATTACAGGACAAAATTACTGTCCTTAAAAAGGATTTTTTCAAACTCTATCCCGCAAAAGGTGCTACTGTGATAACCAACCCTCCGTACGACGAACGATTAAAAGAGGCTGATATTAATGCGTTTTATAATTCTATTGGTCTAAAAATCAAGAAAGACTTCATTAGGACGAATGCTTGGATATTTAGCGGAAATCTCGATGCAATAAAATATATTAGCTTACGAAACGTAAAAGAATACAACCTCATGAATGGAGGGCTACCTGCAAAATTTATCAACTATGCTGTTTAAATTGAAGTTGAATTCTATCGAAAAAAAGCTGACACTATTGTTAGCGTTTGCCATGGTGGCTACCCTTAGTGCTGCGCAAATTTCATTTCAACCCAAAAAAGAAAAAACGTATAAAGTCAAATTGGTTTCACCTTTAGACCTTAACTTCAATATCAATAGACCTGCGTCCAACGATAACATAATGAAACAGCGGTCTATTTTTAACGCTGATAAATTGCCATTTTTTTGTAAAATCGAACATAAACTTTCCAAAAGCTCAAATGTCAACTTAAGAATGCGTTTGGGTTCTTTGGATTATGTAAATAAACTGGAAGGAAAAAACTAAATACTTATTTCATGAAGAAATTAATCTATCTATCAATTATATGCATATCTATTGGCTTAATGAGTTGTGGGAGTGATCCAATAATTGGTTGTACAGATCCCGCGGCCACAAATTACAACCCCGATGCAGATGAAGATTCCGGCAACTGTCAATATTCAGGTTGTACGGATCCTATGGCCGACAATTATAATCCTATGGCTACCGAGGATTCCGGAGATTGTGAATACACCGGATGTATGGACCCAATGGCAGCCAACTACAATCCTATGGCCAATATAGACTCTGGAGACTGTCTTTATCCGGGATGTACTGATCCTGATGCCGACAACTATGACCCTATGTTTAACGAAGAGGATGGCAGTTGTACTTATTTTGATCGATTTCTGGGCACATACGCAGGTACATTTGAATGTGAAGATCAATTTGCAGGATTATTTAGTGAAGCTGACTCCGAAATAACAATGCGGCCAGGAGCAAACAATCAAGACTCCATCACCGTGCTGGTGAGTAATCCGGCGACATCTATCAATCTACTCATGAGCGGGACGATTACTAAAAATGAAGCGATCATAGATACCTACATCGAAAACTTTGAATTTACCATCGATCTAGGCAATGGCTTTATACTGGAAGGACCGTTTGAAGTATTTGTTACAGGAACATTAATCCGGGATGAAACGGATGGTTCGATTATGGGTCCATTAACAATTCGCATCGATAAGGCCTCTTTAGGTGCATCTATAACAGATGTCTGTACATATACGGCTACGAAAAATTAAATTTAAAAGAAGAGGTTCATAATGATTGATTTGATTTTTGCTTCGGCCAACAATCACAAGTTGGAAGAAGTAAGTAAAATAGTAGATACATCTGCCTATGCTCTTAAAAACCTGCGTGATGTAGGTATTCTGGAAGAGATTATTGAAGATGGTTCAACCCTGGAGGAAAATGCTCTTATTAAGGCTCGTTATGTACACCAGCGACTGGGCCTGAATGTATTCTCAGAAGATACAGGATTGGAAGTTGCAGCCTTGGGGGGAGATCCTGGAGTTTATACTGCTCGATATGGTGGTCCTCAAAAAGATGCAAATGACAACATGAATCTTTTGTTGAAAAATTTAGCCCCGCATCAGGATCGTTCCGCACAATTCAGAGCAGCAGTGGCTTTAATCTATGAAGGTCAGGAAGTTCTTTTTGAAGGTATAGTAAAAGGAAGGATTGCAATGGAAAAGTCTGGTTCGGATGGGTTTGGGTATGATCCTGTCTTTATTCCAGATGGGTACGAAAAATCCTTTGCGGAGCTTCCAGATGCTGTAAAGTTAGGCATGAGCCATCGCACAAGAGCGGTGCAGAAGATGTTTCATTTTCTGGAGAATCTAAGTTGACAACTACTACATCCGATCTCAGTAAAACAAAAATTGTACGATGTTCTGATCAAATTTTGGCATTTAAAGGCTATATTTATTATAATGAATGCAGTGAATAAGGTTGTTATGATCACAGGAGTTTCATCTGGGTTTGGAAAAGAAACCGCCGAATACCTTGATCAAAAAGGATATAAAGTATACGGAACGAGTAGAAAGCCCCAATCTTCCTCCAAATTGGCCATGGTACCCTTGGAATTGACAGACGAAAACTCAATAGAATCTGCCGTAAAACATGTTTTAGCAAAAGAAGGTCATATTGATATTTTGATCAACAATGCAGGTATCGGGATAGCAGGACCAGTAGAAGATTCCTCTTTTGACGACATCCGATTACAGTTTGAAACTAACTTTTTTAGTTGGGTAAAGCTTACGCAGTTGGTTCTACCCTCCATGAGAGCCAACAAATCGGGCATGATCATCAACATCAGTTCGATGGCTGGTTTTGTGGGACTACCGTTTCAATCTTTTTACAGCGCAAGTAAATATGCGTTGGAGGGCTTTTCCGAAGGATTACGACATGAAGTGAAACCCTATAATATAAAGGTGGTGAACATCAACCCCGGGGATTTTAATACCAATTTTGGAAAAAACAGACGATACGCTTCAAATGGGATTCAAAACAGTCCTTACCTCCAGCGGTTTTCAAAGACAATGG